>JBHIBX010000187.1:0-3165 GCA_046759285.1 Candidatus Omnitrophota bacterium | reverse complement strand
TATGCAAAAACTCGAACAGCTGGATGAAAAGATATGGGATATTGACTTTTTAGAACCGGATGAATTTGGTGCGGCAACACGTCCTCTGGTGGATAGTTTTGCGCGTCTCTCTGCGTTGCAGAATAATGAAGATTGGAGAGAAGCCCTGCTTGGCGTAAAGACCAGGTCAGGCATTAAGATAGACGATATAAACAGGGCCATCCACGAAATGATGTCGATTCTTTCGGATTATAGCCAATTCCAGAGCATAACTTTAACCTCAGCGGGTGAAGAAGGACCTTCGCTTGATATTGAAGCTTCCAAGAAGATTGCAGGCGGCGAAGAAGCCCACGCCTTTACCGCCCGGAGCGGTAAGATGGCGGGGTGGATCAGCGCTGTCTTGGCCGGCTTGAGCGCGGTGGGAGCCGCGGTTATATTCTCAATCGATCCGGGGTCTATGGTCTGTAGTCTGTGGTATGTGGTCTGTTTCGGTGTCGGAATCTACCTTGGGGCCGCCGCTGTAAGGTACTACTTCCTGGGGAGAGCCACGTATGATGCGCTTGCGGACTGGGGAATCATTTCCGAGAAGGTCAGCACCACACCAATTGCGACCTCAGACGGATTTCCTCCGCACCCCGCGTTTTATAATCTTCCCGAAAAAGCTCAGCACTTTATAAATATCCACGAATCGTTCAAATCACATTTTATAGGCATGCTCGCGATATTGCCTTTTGCAAACCTTTTTGTCGGCGTTAAGAAGAGAAAAGAACCGGAGCGCGCGAGTATTGCGGAAACCCTGAGCACCCTCACGGACCGGAAAGAAATTGAATCAAAAATAATGGAACTTATCAGCCGTGGTGACGTAGGGTCTTTAAGGGAGTTACTCAAGAGTGAAAACAGACTTCTGCAGGAAAGCACCAGAGAACTCATTGAGCTGTTTGCAAGCCGTCCGGAACAGCAGCCGATAAGGGCCCTTTTAAGGGCTACGGGAAAGATCGTTCTGTTATCGATCATCGGCATATTATCCGTTTCTTCCGCTTTCGCGGGTGATTCTGTGACAGCTTCGGCAGGTATTTTCAGCTTTGAACTGATCTTTATAATGTTTCTGGCCTTTTTTGTCGTCGATCTTCTTTCAGATTTTGGGATAAGAGGTGGCCCCCAAAGGCCGTCGCAGAAAGAGATTAAAAGGCTCATTAGCAAACTCGAGGATAAAGATACCCGGGCTAAAACGATATCTGGACTTGTTATAATCGGCAGGCCGGCAGTCCAGCTTCTTATAATGGCGCTAAAGAACAAGACAAAAAGCGTCAGGTTGGGCGCGGTGGAAGTCCTCAGCAGGATTGGTGATCCGGTTGCGACTGAACCTTTACTTGATGCTTTAAATGAGAAAGACGGGGTTTTCCGCAAGATTATAGCGGAGGCTTTACTCGAGATAAACGACTCCGCGACGCTGGAAGCGAAGTTTGGGGAATATTATGAACAAGTTCTTCGCGGCTACATTCTCGTTGGAGAAGAGAAATGGACTCAAGCAGTAGCGCTTGGTGAGTCGGCCTTTCCCGCCCTGGAAGCTGGCGTTAAAACAGGCAAAGTTTCTCAGCGCAAAAGTGCGGCTGGGGCTTTGGGGAAAGTAAAGGGCGATAAAGCTGTCCAGGCATTGATCGAATTGTTAAGGTCAAGCAAAAACCGCAGTGTTCGCGGTGTCGCGGCTCTGGCTTTAGGCGAGACCGGCGATCCTCGAGCTGCTAAAGAATTGGGCGAAGCCATGCAGGAAGGCTGGTGCGTTTACAAGACTTTAGCCGAAGCCTTGGTCAGGTTAGGGACTGACGAAGCGGTTTCGATCCTGGCAGACGCAATGAAGCACAAGACGGGCGAATCAAATACGACTTACGATAGGCGCTCACTTGCCGCGGCTGAAGCGCTTGGAAAGATAGGCGGGAAGAAAGCCATAGAGGCCCTTTCCGGGTATTTATACATAAAGGATTGGAAACGCCAGGAAGCTGCAGCTAACGCCCTCGGTGAAATAGGAACCCCTGATGCGTTCAAGGTTTTGGAAGAGGCAACGAGATCAGAGAGCGGTGTGCGTATTTACGCGGCGAATGCCCTGGCAAAAGCAAAGCAGCCGAGTGCTGTTCCTGTATTTCGCGATCTTTTAGCGAGAAGCAGATTTGCCACCGAGCGCAAAGACGCAGTGAATGGTCTCGGCAAGGCAGGAGTTCCCGAAGCGGTTCCGGCATTGGTCAGGACTCTCAAATTTGAGCTTGATCCATGGGTCCGGACAGCCGCAGTTAAGGCACTGGGTAATATAGATCACACTAAGGCGATCGATGGAT
This sequence comes from Candidatus Omnitrophota bacterium, assembly GCA_046759285.1. Lineage (GTDB taxonomy): Bacteria > Omnitrophota > Gorgyraeia > Tantalellales > Tantalellaceae > JBHIBX01. The sequence goes on along the minus strand of JBHIBX010000187.1, from coordinate 856 downwards.
TGATCGTGGCATTGAGAGATAAAAATGCCGATATTCGCTGGACGACGGCCGAGATTTTGCTGCGAGTGGAGGATAAGACGATCCTGGCGGCAAAATTCGGAAAAAATTACGAAGAAGCGCTTAAAGCATATGTTGTTATAAGCCGGTCAAGGGACGCGGGAAGAGTTGAATTTAACGTCTCAAGCATACCCGCGCTGGTTGCCGCTTTGAGAGATGAAGATGACCGGATACGGGATTCAGCGGTAAGAGTCTTCGGGCAAAACATCAAGCGGATAATGGATGATGAGGAACTGTTGCGTGAAATCAAGGCCGCGGACCCGCATCTGGCCGTCTTGGATATGATCCGCAGGGAATCTCCGGAAGTGTTTGAAGTTCATCCTGAACTGGATGAGATCAAGGAAGAGGCGGCGGCGCTGGACGTAGTAAACAATGTCAGCTTCTCTAGCCACCTGGGTCATATTGTTCTTAGTGACGAATTCCCGCGTAAAAAAGCGGAATCCCTTAAAGATGAAGTAGAAAAGATCATTAAGTGCATGCCGGATGAACTCATCGAGGAATTAAGGTTTGATATGTCGTTTGAAGGCGTCCGGTTCAGAATAAAATATGATCCTTCCTCCCAGAAAAGCAAAGTCGTTCGCTCTGAAAGAGCGCTGACCATTTTTATAGGAAAAGAATTATTTGAGGCCGGAGAAACCAGGTGGGACAAAACAGTAACTTGGGATTCAGAACTAAGGGATATATTAGTCGAAGCCGTTATTAACCTTATTCTCTCTGATTATGACAAATTGAAAGAAGCCAGCAGGACAAATGAGAACGCTTACTTCAAGATCGAGAATATCAGGGCGCTTCTGAATTA
>JBHIBX010000186.1:0-3224 GCA_046759285.1 Candidatus Omnitrophota bacterium | reverse complement strand
TTTCGGGTCGGGATTGATTTTTTTAGCTTCTGCGATGGATGCTTCCAACATGCTCCCTATTTCCGGATTTTTCTCCACCAAATTCATGAGTTCCCGGGTTATCGGCTTGTGTTCAGCGTTTCTTGCAAAGACTGTACTTGTGGGAAGAATCATTCCTGCCAATATCATTATGGCTAAACAAAGCTTCATACTATAAATCATCTTTTTCATTTTTACCTCCTCGTTTTCTTGTATGAGATTGGGCCTTGTTCGTATCCGACCGCTTTCAGCCATTCTATGGGATAGCCAACCTCCTCTCCTATTTTGGGATCGTTCACGTATCCGTCGGTGTATTTTTGCATCAGTTTATCGTACAGCTGCCACCATTGTTTGACCACGCTGTTCGCGTTATTGATGCTGTAGTTTGTCAGAAATTCCTTCGCCAGAGCGGGATCCTTTCCGTAAAGCTCCAACGCCGCTTTATCTATTCCGGCCTGCATGGCGAACTCTTTGCTTTCGATCTCAGACTGCTTTGCGAGGATATCCTTTTTTATATAGGAGAATTTCTCTGCGGCTTTCTGCGCTACGGAGTTGAAAGCCCACCAGGCGACATTGATGTCGAACTTTGAAGTGTTTCCGGTCTGGTATGACCTCGGTAGGTCAGTTACCCCGGCATAAAACGGGACAAAGCAGGTCAGGTAGGGCTTGTCGGGACCGAACCAGCAGACTCCGCCGATCGGGTCGGGAAGCCATCCGCGCGCCTGGTTCACGTAGAGGTAGCCGGCGTAGAAAACAGATATAGGCCTCTCCCATGCCCCCCACGCTTTGCGGTCCCTGTTCACGTTGTTCTGGGCGCCGTCATATGTTCCGATATAACGGTAAGGACAGCCGAAGGGACCGGACGCGAGTCCCTTGGTCAGATCGAACTGGGTACCTTCGTAATGGTCTCTGTGCAATTGCATGACATCGTGAACAGAGAGCTTTTTGTCCGGCTTGATAGAGAACGGGTATTCTCTCGTGAAGCCGTCTTCCACCCAGGGGCTGAAGTTCGCTGATGGTTTTACCCTCCGGAAAATGCTCCATACCCTACGCAAAGAATAATAAGGATGGTTGTATTCGCCGTTGCTTACTGTCCTGAGCCAGTCAAGCTTGCCGTCTTTGGGGTTCCACCATTTTCTTTTTTTCGCGACCTCGAAAAGGTTTTTTGAAAACATCATGTCCGGGTCGTCCGGGTCAACTTCGCGGATCCTGAACTCGTTCGCTGCGGCAAAGAACTCCCCGTCCGGGACTTTTTTCGCGACCCAGAGGCCCGCTTTCCCGTCAAGAGTTCCGCATGCCATCTCCATTACCCAGCCCTCTTCGGTATCGCCGATGAGGAGAGTCTCACCCGTTCCGTAATACCCGTATTTGTCGATCAACTCCCCCATAAGCTTTACGGCGTCGCGCGCTTTTGTGCATCTTTCCAGGGCGACTCGCGAGAGTTCCGCGCTGTAGAATATCCTTTTGCCCTTTTCCGGCTTAAGTTCTATCTTCGCTCCGTCGGTGCACTCTCCTATCATAAGCTGGTGTTCATTCATGATGCCGTAGTTGGCGTCAAAGTACGCGTACGTATGCGGAACCTGATCGATATAGCCTAGGGGCTCCGTTTTCGGCAGGCCGGGCGTGTCATACCCGGGACCGCGGCTTGTCCCGACGTAGCGGATGTTGGCTCCGCCGAAGGAACACGGGTCGTAGTATACCGGTCTTTTGGAACCGGGCTTGTGGTCGGCGGCAGGGACATAAATGATCCTCTGGTCCTGCAGCTCGTCGTCATCGGAATGCGATACTATAACAGAGCCATCAGCTGAAGCGCCTTTTGTGACCAGAATCGTCGTGCAGGCAAAAGCTCCCGAAGTAAATATCGTAAAAAAGCCGAGAAAAAGGAAAATCGTTAAAAATTTTTTCATTTATTCCTCCCTTTTGACCTGTGACAAGATCTATTCAAAGTAACTTTTAAGTTTAGTATTGCTCTGCTGTATAAGCAGCGTCGTCGTTACTTTCGAGAGGCGTTTCGATTGAAGGAAAACTCGATCTTCGCCTTTGCCGGCTCCCCGCCTATCTCCAACACCGGATAGGCAAGGAAATTGATCGGACCTGATTTCGGACCCGGCTCAAATACAAGGTCCCGGCCACGGCTGAATTCAAAACGGTTTGCTGGATGATGACCGAAGTAGTAGGTTGCTAGACTCGAGTATTTATCGGCTTCGGAGATGTCGACGGGCCACCACTTCCCTTCAGCATAAAACTCCACCCAACAGTGATACCCATCCACTCCTCCATCATTTCGCTCTGAAGGGATTGCTGCGCCGATAGCAAAACGCGCCGGAATACTAACAGCTCTTGCCAGAGAGATAAAGTAAGCATGAAAATCAGTGCAGTTTCCTGTGCGTACATTACACGCATAAACAGCGTCTCCCTTGCCCCAGCCAGAGCCATATTTCATGTAGCGCATGCATTCGATGACATGGTCATAAAGGGCGCGGGCACGCACAAGGTCGCCTTTCTTACCCTCAACAACTTCTTCAGCTATGTTTTTAAATTTGTCATCAATTGGAACAAGACGGTCCGCTTCAAGGCTCTTTTTCCAATCATCGGACTGTGGAGTGTATGCAGCCTTTTCAATGCGTTGTACGTGATAGCGAATATCAACAGTCTTTCCACTGTCCTCCGGTCCAAGTTCAAAGAAAAAGATCTTATTGCCGTGTTCGGCTTCATTCAGTATGCGATAATTTTTGGGTGCATTGATACTTTTTATTTCAACCTTCTGGAATGCGTCCGTTTTAGGCAAAGGAAGCCACATGCGGGCAGGATCAGTCGTGTCAGGGAGTTTTACCCTGTATAGAAACTCAAACTCATCTTGACCTTTTATTACCCCGAGCAATTTTGGTGATGCGTTTTTCATGGGAACCCGTTTCCACACGCCTCTCCAATTTTGCTTCCACGCGTAGAAGGGAATGCCATTGAGCTTGTGAAGGGTGGTCTCGGTTACAGTCATAGTGCCGGGATCGCCGGAAAGGAAGAAATCTACGTCATATACGTCGCCGGAGGTATCGACCAAGTCTACGCAGGCAAAATGGCGGCGTGGACCAAGATTCGCCAGGTATTCGGTATGAACACGAACCAGTTTAAACGAATAGTCCTTACCGTCCGAGGAAAACCTGAAATAGCCACCTCCCATGTTGGTCTGCTCTTCAATGTATTTCTCT
>JBHIBX010000185.1:0-3238 GCA_046759285.1 Candidatus Omnitrophota bacterium | reverse complement strand
GCTCATGACCGTCCTGCGGCTCACACCGTGAAGCTTGCCACCACCGCCTATCGCGATATTCCTCAGGGCCCTGTCGTTCAGGTCAAAGACCCTCTCCCAAATTATTGCACTTTTATCAAATCCCAGCTTATCGCCCCAGAAAAGATCGATGTCCAGAAAAGCGGCGCAAAGATTCTGCGCGCTTGTCACGGCATGGGTGTCACCCGTAAAATGCAAATTTATCTCTTCGGCCGGCAGAACCTGTGAATGGCCGCCGCCCGTAGCGCCGCCTTTGACTCCGAATGTCGGTCCAAGCGAAGGTTGCCGTATGCAGGAGATGGCCTTTTTCCCGAGCCTGTTCAGTGCCATACCAAGGCCTATCGTATTAACGGTCTTTCCTTCACCAAGATGGGTCGGTGTTATCGAGGTAACAAGAACCAACTTGCCGTCCTTACGGCTCTTAAGCGGGCCTTTTAAAAAGTCCGGCGAAACCTTAGCTATATATTTTCCGTATTTTTTAAGATACTTTGAAGGTATGCCCGCTTTTTTTGCGACATCTTCTATTTTCTTCAATTTCACGCCCGAGGCTATCTTCGCGTCGTAACTATACGCCATAATCACCCTTTCTTTTTCCATGCTTTCCCCCGAAGGGACCGAAAGTCTTCCGGTGTATCGGGGAAAGTCCGTATTTTTTTATAGCTTCCATGTGCTGACGCGTCCCGTATCCTTTGTGTCTGCGGAACCCGTATTGAGGAAATCTTTCATCCTCTTCTATCATCAGCCTGTCCCTAAAAACTTTCGCAACGATCGAGGCGCACGCTATCGAGGTACTCTGCAGTTCCCCCTCGATAAGATAAACTCTTTTCTGGGGAACATCAACGTCCATCTTGCCGTCTATCAGCAGATAATCCGGCTCTTCATCAAGCTCTTTCACCGCGCGCTTCATCGCCAGGAGAGTGGCGTTATAAATATTTATCCTGTCGATATCTTTCACACCGACCACGCCGATACCCACATCGCATTTTTTGAGCACATCGATAAAGGCGCGCTCCCTCATGCGTTCGGTCAGCTTTTTTGAATCGTCTATCCTCTCGGTAAACGCAGTGTCGCGGACGACCACCGCGGCCGCCATCACAGGCCCGGCAAGAGGGCCTCTTCCCGCTTCGTCAATACCGGCAATTCTGGTGTACCCGGCCGTTGCGGCTTTCCTCTCATGATCGAACTTGATCCCGGAGTTATTCGCTTTTTTCTTTTTGCGCAATTTTTTCCTTAACCTTTGTGGCTCTCCTGCCTTTTTTGCCACGAAGATAATAAAGCTTGGCCCTTCTTACATTCCCTTTCTTTTTTACTTCGATCTTCTCGATCAAAGGGGAATTGATCGGAAAAACGCGTTCAACACCCTCTCCGTAAGATATGCGCCTTACGGTAAACGACTCGTTGAGCCCCTTTCCCTTTTTACCGATAACAATGCCGCTGAAGACCTGTATACGCGTCCTTTTTTCTTCCTTGATCCGGCAATGGACGTCAACCGTATCGCCTATGCCAAACTGCGGAGCTTCTTTCTTGATGTATTTGGCTTCAAGGTCCTGTATCTTTCTCTTCATTTCTTCTCCTCCTTTAATAAATCAGGCCGCCTCTTGTGCGTGCGTTCGATCGCCTTGGTCCTGCGCCACTTATCAATTTTCTTCGGGTTCCCGCTCAAGAGCACTTCAGGGACTTTCATGTTCTTGTATTCCGCGGGCCGCGTGTACTGGGGGTACTCCAAAAGACCGTTTTCAAACGATTCTTCAGCCAGGCATTCTTCGTCACCCAAAACTCCCGGAACAAGGCGTATAACAGCGTCGCATACCGCCATGGCAGGTATCTCTCCGCAGGTAAGAACGTAATCGCCTACGGAAAGTTCCAGGTCCGCCAGGCTTCGTATCCTTTCATCGAATCCTTCGTAATGCCCGCAAATCAATATTATATGCTCGAGTACGGACAGGGCCTTAGCAGCGGTCTGGCTGAATAACTTTCCCTGCGGTGTCAAAAGTACAACGACAGGAACGGTCCCTTCAGCCGTGTTCTTTTTGATCTCCATCAGGGCTTCGTCCACAGGTTCGATCTTCATCACCATGCCTGGCCCGCCGCCAAAAGGTTTATCATCCACCGTCCTGTGCCTGTCATAAGTCCATTTTCTGAGGTTATGGACATTGACCTCTACAAGACCCTTTTCGCGGGCAAGCCTTATCATGGACTGGCCGAACACGCCCTCGAACATCTCAGGAAATAACGTCAAAACATCGATTCTCATCATATCTCAAGTTTGTCAAAAATGCTCTTTACCGTTTCGGACATCTTCGCCCCGTTCTGCAGCCAGTACTCCAAACGCGCTCTGTCCAGGGCTATGTTATCTTCCTTTTTCGTCGGATCGTAATGGCCCAGTTCTTCGAGACATTTTCCATCACGCTTTACTGATTTCGTAGTGGCCACGATCCTGTAAAAAGGTTTTTTCTTGGTGCCGAACCTTTTTAGCCTTATTACAACCGACATTCTCTTTCCTCCTTTTATTCGCTTTCTCTCCACACTTTCGCGCCTACAGCCGAAAGCTTTTCCTCTATACACTCATATCCCCTATCCAGATGATAGATCCTTGATATTTCCGTGCGCCCTCCAGCAACGAGTCCGGCAAGGACAAGCGCCGCTGAGGCTCTCAGGTCCGAGGCCATAACCTGCGCACCGCTGAGATTTTTAACGCCTTTTACGATCGCCGTTGCGCCCTCCAGGACTATATTCGCTCCCATACGGTTAAGCTCGCTCACATGAATAAACCTTTCAGGATATATCTTCTCGGTGATCACGCTAATGCCGTCACTTACGGTCAGGAGGCTCATTATCTGCGCCTGCAGGTCCGTGGGAAAACCCGGGTACGTGAGCGTTGTAATGTGCGTGGCGCGTATAATATCGTCCGGGCGATACACATCGATCCCGCCGGGCTTCTCTTCGATCACTGCACCGCACTCCTCCAGTTTATCAATAAGAGCCAAATTGTGTTCGACCTTCGCGTTCTCGAGGAACAGGCGTCCACCGGTCAAAACGGCGGCTATCATATATGTCCCCGCTTCGATACGGTCCGGGTTTACCTCGTAACTGGCACCCTTTAAACTCTTCACGCCCCGGATCGTGATCGTCGGGGTGCCGGCTCCATCGATATCTGCGCCCATGGCCACGAGAAAATTAGACAGGTCCACGATCTCCGGCTCACAAGCCGCATCTTCGA
>JBHIBX010000184.1:0-3243 GCA_046759285.1 Candidatus Omnitrophota bacterium | reverse complement strand
AGCTCATCGCTTTCGACAAAAGGATACAAAGCCTCCCGCAAGCCTTTCGCGAGGAAAATTCTGTGGAGATGGAGATTCCTTTCGTGCAGGTCGCGTTTAAGGATGCGCGCGTTGTCCTTTTGGCCATAGGCGACCAGAGCCTGGAGAACGGCCGCATCCTGGCCGACGCGCTTTATAAAGTCTTGCACGACAAAAAGAATTATCTGATAGTTGCAAGTACAGATATGTGTCATTATCTGACTTATGATGAAGCGAACAGAAAAGATGAAAAGACCATTAAAGCGATAGAGGAATATGACCCAAAGTCTCTTTATCTTGCCAGCCTGTCTGAACGGCACGACCTTATGTGCGGGCACGGCACCGTTTACACGGCGATGTTTCTTTGTAAAAGACTTGGAGCCGACAAGATCAAGATATTGAAATACGCGAATTCCGGAGATACTTCAGGAATGAAAGAAAGGGTCGTCGGTTATCTTAGCGCGGCATTTATCCGGACCGAAGGCGCAGAGGCCGAAAGTCCGGCAATATTAGGCAAAAAGGAGAGCGTCATGTTTGATCAAAAACAAAAAGATGAGCTTTTGAAGATGGCAAGAAGCAGTATACGGCATTATCTTGAGACGGGAGGGTATTTGGATGTGGAAACCAAAGACGATGCCTTTAAGGAAGAGATGGGCGCGTTCGTAACTCTGCACAAAGGCGGTCAGCTCAGAGGATGTATTGGACACATAGTCGGAACTCAGCCTTTTTATCTTACGGTCAGGGACATGGCGGTCGCCTCTGCCGTTGAAGACCCGAGGTTTCCGCCCGTTACTCTTGCGGAGCTGGACGATATCGATATAGAGATATCCGCTCTTTCCCCGATGAGGAGGATAGAAGACACCGACGAGATCGAGATACCCGGGCAGGGCGTTATGGTGCGTATGGGTATGAGCAGCGGTGTTTACCTGCCTCAGGTCGCGACCGAAACGGGCTGGGACAGGGAGCAGTTTATGAACAGTCTATGCGCGCAGAAAGCCGGGATCCCCGCGGATTCCTGGAAAACCGGTGCCTGCGATATCTATGTGTTCACCGCGGAAGTATTTGGAGAAAAGAGTGAGTAGATTTTATGTTCCAAAGGAGAACGTAGATCTCAAGAGAAATGAGATCGTTATCGGCGGGGAAGAGGCGCATCATATCATTGACGTTATGCGCCTGAAGGACGAAGACAGCATAGTTGTTTTTGACGGGACGGGTGTCGAGTACTCGGGTTTTATCAAGAAGGTGAATCTCCGTTCAAAAGTCGTTACCGTTGAAGTCGTCCGGACCAGTAAACCCGCTCCGGAAAAGATGCCCGAGATCACGCTTGCGCAGGCGATCCCCAAGAAAGCCAAGATGGAATACATCGTCGAAAAAGCGACGGAGCTGGGGGTTTCCCGCGTGATCCCTCTGGTCAGCGCAAGGACGATCGTCAGGCCCGATGAAGCTGGGCGTGGCAAGAAAGTTCTAAGGTGGGAAAAAATCGCAGCTGAAGCGGCTAAACAATGCGGCAGGGTGGATGTTCCGGTGATTGAAGAGATCACGAAGTACGAAGACCTGGCTAATAAAGATCTGGACGAATATGATCTTGTGCTCCTTGCGCACATATCTGGTGAGACGGAACCTATTAAGAAGGTTCTCTCCGGTTTTAAATCCGGCAAAGTCATTGTTTTCATCGGACCCGAAGGAGATTTTACCCCCAGCGAAATAAGCATGCTTACCCCCAAAGGCAATTGCAGGCCTATAACCCTTGGAAGAAGGGTCTTGAGGAGCGACACCGCCGGCCTCTTTGTGCTCTCGGTTTTGAATTACGAGTTTTCGGTGTAATATGAACAAGCCAACCTTTATCATCAAGACATTAGGCTGTAAGGTCAACCAGTATGAAGAGCAGGTTTTGCGGGAAAGCCTTATCAGGCTTGGGTTTCGGGAGTCCGGTGATTCTCCTGCGGATATAGGCATAGTTAATTCCTGCACGGTGACATCGAAGGCGGACGGCAAGACAAGGAAGCTGGTGCACAGGCTAAAGAAAGAAAACCCTTCAATAAAGATATTTGTCACCGGGTGCTGCGCCGTGTTCGATGAAGACATAAAGATGCTAAAGAGTATGCACGACGTTTATCAGGTAATTGCCAACAAAGAGAAGATGAAACTGCCGCACGTAATAGATTCTGCTTATGGCGGCAGCGAAAGCTGCACGGCGGTAGAGGAGAAGGTATCCGGGTTTTATTCTCACACAAGAGCGTTTTTAAAGATCCAGGATGGTTGCGACCAGACTTGCTCCTATTGCAAGGTGAATCTGGTGAGAGGCCCTTCCCGGAGCAAGGAAAAGGCTAAGGTTATCGAAGAGTTCCTCCGGCTTATTGAATCCGGGTATAAGGAGATCGTCCTGACAGGGATATGTCTCGGCTCATGGAAGGGTGCCGACGGCGAGGATCTTTCTGATCTGTTAAAAGAAATCGACAAGCTCGACGGAGATTTCAGAATAAGACTCAGTTCGATAGAACCCGATCATATCGACGATCACTTGATAGGATCTATCGCTTCTTCGAAGCGCGTGTGCCGCCACCTTCACATTCCTCTTCAAAGCGGCTCTGACAAGATCCTGAAAAACATGAACAGAAGATATACTTCCGGACAGTTTAAAGACTTAATTAACAGACTAAGAAGCAAGATGCCCTTGATCGGAATAACGATGGACGTTATTTCGGGGTTTCCGGGCGAGAGTGACGATGATTTTTTCCAGACGCTCAGCTTTGTCAGGGAGGTGAAACCTTCTCGTTTACATGTCTTCGGATACAGTGACCGGAAGGGAACCGGGGCTTTTGAAATGAAAGATAAAGTTCCTTCGGTGAAGATCAAGGAGCGGGTAGAACAATTGATCGAAACAGGTGAAAAACTCCAGGGGGAATTCTGCCGGAAATTTGTCGGTAAAGAAGTGGAAGTCCTTGTGGAAAAAAGATCCAGGGATCTGATACTTGCAGGATATACAGGAGAATACGTGAAAGTAAGATTTTTTGGCTTTTCCGGCAAAGAAGGCGCCATTATAAAGGCAAAAGCGTCAGAAATCGACCGGGATTCCCCTTGCTTGTTAGTGTTACAAAAATCTACCAAATCGTCCTCAAACACTCTTACGTCCGTAGTTTGACATCTATTTTATTATATGATATACTTCCTATTCACGAAGGGGATTTCTTTGTCCGCACTTATTAAAGAAATTAACTGGCTTGA
>JBHIBX010000183.1:0-3267 GCA_046759285.1 Candidatus Omnitrophota bacterium | reverse complement strand
GTTTACATTTGAAAAGTTTCCGGAAGCAAAAGACATTCTCGGGATACAAATGAAATCCGTAGGCGAGACTATGGCCATAGGAAGGACATTCAAGGAAGCGCTCCAGAAGGGCCTTCGGGGGCTTGAGATAGGGCACACCGGACTGGATAACAAGCTTGACTACAAGGAGATTCCCGGCGAAAAGATCCAGAAGCGCTTGTCCGAGCCGAACGCCTCACGCATATTCTACATCAAGTACGCTCTCCAAAAAGGATATCCTGCAGAGGAGATCGTCCGGCTTACGGGGATCGATCCGTGGTTTGTAGAAAACATAAAGGAGATAGTGGAATTTGAGGGCGAAATAAAGAAAAAGGCAAGATCCCTTCCTCCGGAGCTTTTAAATCAGGCAAAGCAGTATGGCTTTGGCGACAGGCAAATAGCGGACCTCGTGGGGAGCAATGAAATGGCTGTCAGGAAAAGAAGGAAGAAGAACGGCATAGAAACGACGTTTAAGCTGGTTGACACGTGCGCCGCGGAATTTGAAGCATATACTCCGTATTATTATTCCACCTACGAAGTGGAAGACGAAACAAGGATCTCGGATAAGAAAAAGATAATGATCCTTGGCGGGGGTCCGAACAGGATAGGCCAGGGGATAGAATTTGATTATTGCTGCTGTCACGCATCTTTCGCGCTTAAGGACTTGGGGTGCGAAACAATAATGGTCAATTCGAACCCGGAGACCGTCTCGACCGATTACGACACTTCCGACAAACTGTATTTTGAGCCTTTGACGTTCGAAGACGTGATGAATATCATAGACAAGGAAAAACCGGATGGAATAATAGTGCAATTCGGGGGACAGACACCTTTAAATCTGGCGGAAGCCCTGAAAAAAGCGGGCGCTCCGATCATTGGCACTTCGGTTGAATCTATAAGCAGAGCGGAAGACAGGGCTAAGTTTGCGCGCCTTCTTAAGAAACTCAAAATAAATCAGCCCCCGAACGGTTCCGCTACCACAAAAGAAGAAGCGCTTAAAATAGCTCAGAAAATAGGATACCCGGTTTTGGTAAGACCATCGTTTGTCCTGGGCGGCAGGGCCATGAAGATAGTTTATGATGACGGATCTTTAAGCGAATTCATTAAGGAAGCCAGGGAAGCCTCTCCTGAACATCCGATCCTTATTGATAAATTCCTCGAGGACGCCGTAGAAGTGGACGTAGACGCCGTGTCGGACGGCAAAATGACCGTGATCGGCGGTATTATGGAACACATAGAGGAAGCAGGCGTGCATTCCGGCGACTCCGCCTGCGTGATACCGCCTCACACCCTGAGTGACGAGATCATCGAAACGATCAAGAAAAACACCATCGCGCTATCAAAACAACTAAAAGTAAAAGGACTCATAAATATCCAGTTTGCTATAAAAAAGGACGTAGTTTACGTTCTTGAAGTCAACCCGAGGGCATCCAGGACCGTTCCCTTTGTAAGTAAAGCCACCGGAGTTCCGTTAGCAAAGGTAGCAGCGATGGTCATGGCCGGAAAAAGTCTCACCGAGCTCGGAATAACCGGACAAAAAGAGGTTGATCATGTGTCGGTAAAAGAATCGGTGCTTCCTTTTTCCAGGTTCTCTGGTGTTGACATACTTCTTGGCCCTGAAATGAAGTCAACCGGTGAGGTCATGGGCATTAACTCTACCTTCGGTTCGGCGTTCTATAAATCACAGGTTGCCGCATGGCAAGCGCTCCCGCTTAAAGGAAAGATCTTTATAAGCGTCAAAAACGACGATAAGCGCAATATCGCCTTTATTGCGAAAAAGCTTTTTGATATCGGTTTCGAGATAATAGCGACAAAAGGAACTGATAAGGTCTTGAAATCCAATGGTATTGAATCAGAAGTGGTGGGAAAGGTGAGTGAGGGCGATGACAAGATCCTCGAACTTATTAAAAAGGACGAGATAAAATTGATCATTAACACACCATCCGGAGTGAGGGGGCAATCAGACATAAACCCAATAAGAAGCATGGCCGTGATGCACGGCGTGCCTTGTATCACTACGATCCAGGGAGCCCAAGCGGCGGTCAACGGTATAGAATCGATCTTGAAGCGCGGTCTTAACGTTAAATCGATCCAAGAGTATCTAAGCGAAGGTCCGCATTAAAAGGAGGACGAGATGCCGAAATATATATTTGTAACAGGTGGGGTTGTTTCAAGTTTGGGTAAAGGCATTGCCTCAGCTTCCATAGGAAGGCTATTGGAGTCAAGAGGCTTGAAGATCTCCATCATCAAATGCGACCCATACATTAATGTTGACCCCGGCACCATGAACCCTTACCAGCACGGCGAAGTCTACGTAACAACCGACGGCGCAGAAACCGACCTTGACCTAGGCCACTATGAACGTTTTACAAACGCCAGACTGGGCAAAGACAATAATATAACAACCGGTAAAGTGTACGATGCTGTTATAACAAAGGAGAGAAAAGGTTCTTATCTCGGTAATACAGTTCAGGTTATACCGCACATCACGGACGAAATAAAAGACAACATAAGAAAGGTCGCAAAAGGTAAAAAGGTTGATATTGTGATCGTGGAAATAGGCGGAACAGTCGGTGACATAGAGAGCTTGCCGTTTTTGGAAGCGATCAGACAGTTCTCGAACGAAGAAGGCAGAAGAAATGCCATGTTTATACACCTCACGCTCGTTCCTTATATAAAGAGCGCGGGGGAGATGAAGACAAAACCTACGCAGCACAGTGTAGGCAAGCTAAGAGAGATAGGTATCCAGCCGGATATATTGCTCTGCAGGTCCGAAAGACCGCTAAGCAGAGAAGCCCGCGGAAAGATAGCATTATTTTGTAATGTTGATAAGAGCAACGTGATCCTCGCGCTTGACGTTGACACGATCTACGAAGTTCCTTTGGTGCTGGGAAGACAGGGGCTCGATGAATTAATAATACGCCACTTGAGGATTAAAACACGGAACGGGAATCTTAAAAAATGGAAGGACACAGTCGTTGACAGGATCAAGCATCCGGCTAAAAGCGTTAAGATCGCCGTTGTCGGCAAATATATCACCCTTCAGGACGCGTATAAATCAATATATGAAGCCTTGCGCCACGGTGGTATAGCAAATGATGCGAAAGTTGAAATAAAGAGGGTAGACTCTGAATTTATATCAAAAATGGGAGTCAAAAAACTGCTAAAAGATGTTGATGGGATTTTGGTCCCCGGTGGATTTGGTCAAAGAGGGATAGAAGGGAAGATCAAGGCCATTAAATACGCTCG
>JBHIBX010000182.1:0-3290 GCA_046759285.1 Candidatus Omnitrophota bacterium | reverse complement strand
TACTGATAATCATCGTTTTTGTTGATATTGAACGCCAGGAAGTGCCCGATGTCCTGAGTATCCCGGGTATTTTTCTTGGCGTGATCCTGGTGACTTTTTCTGCAGCTGTCGAGGGAGGCAATTCTGTAAGGGCGCTCTTGAATTCCCTTGCCGGGGTACTAACAGGAGGCGGAAGCATGTTTCTTCTGGGTTTTTTCGGGGAGCTTATATTCCGAAAGGAAAGCCTCGGGGGAGGAGACGTGAAACTCATGGCGATGATAGGGGCTTTCATCGGGTGGAAGCTTGTGCTTCTTTCTTTCTTCCTCGCGCCGGTATTGGGCCTGGGGTTCGCGCTTTTTATGAAGATAAAGAGAAAAAAGGACATAATACCATATGCGCCCTATCTTTCACTTGGGGCGTTTATAAGTTTACTGTACGGGGACAGGATCCTCCGTTATTTATTTTTCTATTAATTGAGGGGGTTGGACATGTTGCGATACATGACAGCAGGAGAGTCGCATGGTAAGGCCATGATGGCTATTCTCGACGGCGTGCCTGCCGGGCTGAAAGTGGACGAAGGTTTCATCAATAAGGAACTTGCCCGCAGGATGGTCGGGTACGGGCGCGGCAAACGCATGAAGATCGAAAAAGATAAGGCTGATATTGTCTCGGGGTGCCGAAAGAACTTCACTATAGGCAGTCCTGTGACCATGATGATCAGAAACAAGGATTTCAAGATCGATAAACTGCACAGCGTGAAAAGCCCGAGACCCGGACACGCGGACTTGGCGGGGATATTGAAATATGGTTTCACTGACGCCCGTAATGTTCTTGAGAGGGCAAGCGCTCGCGAAACTGCAGCGCGCGTGGCTGTAGGAGCGCTCGCTAAACTCATCCTCGGGGAGTTCAGCATAAGAATATTAAGCCACGTTACAATGCTGGGCCATGTAAAGGCTCAGACGGAAGGGCTTTCTTTCGGCGAGATCCTGAGGGTCGTAGAAAAATCCGACCTCAGGTGCGCGGACAAAAAAGCCGCGGATCAGATGAGGGAAGAGATAGACAAGGTCAAAAGCATGGGTAACACACTTGGAGGTTCTTTCGAGGTCATAGCGATCGGTGTTCCCCCGGGGTTGGGCAGTTACACACAGTGGGACAATCGTCTGGACGGCGCTCTGGCGCGTTCGATCATGTCTATACCAGCCGTCAAGGCCGTTTCGATAGGAAGCGGCATAGAAAACGCCGGTAAAAAAGGTTCCCAGGTTCATGATGAGATAACGTATGACAGGTCGGAGAAGGCTTTTCACCGGCTGTCAAACAAGGCCGGAGGAATAGAAGGGGGAGTGACGAACGGATTATCCGTTATTGTCAGTGGTTTCATGAAACCCATTGCCACGCTCGGAAAACCTCTCAGGTCGGTTGACATCATCACCAAAAAGAAAAGCCTGGCAGCGAAGGAGCGCGCTGACGTGACGGCGGTAGCTGCTTGCGGGGTTGTCGCCGAGTCAGCCGTAGCTTTTGAACTCGCTTCCGCTTTTTTGGAGAAGTTCGGAGGCGACTCTATGGCCGAAGTGAGGCGCAATTACGAAGGGTATATGGAACACCTGAAAGAGATGTGATTCATGAGAAATATTGTGATCGTTGGTTTTATGGGTACCGGAAAAACGACTGTGGCCAAGGCCACGGCGAAAAATCTGGGGAAGGAATACGTCAATACCGACGACATTATCGAACAGCGTGAAGGAAGATCGATCAACGAGATCTTCGCCAACGACGGCGAAGCCTATTTCAGGAAGGTCGAGAAGGAGATCGTTAAGGAGGTGAGCCTCCAGTCCGACCAGGTTATAGACGCAGGCGGCGGAATCGTGCTTGATGAGGAAAATATGTCAAATCTGAGAAAAAAGGGGACAATAATATGTCTTTGGGCCGATCCCGAGACCATATGGGAACGGACTAAAAAATACGAACACAGGCCGCTACTTAACGTCGAAGACCCAAAAAAGAAGATCAAGGAGCTTTTGGATTACAGGAGGCCTTTTTACGAGAAGGCCGATTTCCATATTGATAGCAACGTCGATGATGTCAGCGCCATAGTAAAGGAGATAAAAAGAATCATTTATGAAAAAGAAGAGTAAAACATGGGACTTATTTTTCGATAAGTTGCTCCAGAAGGCCATGTTGCCTATCGTGGTTACCGATAAAAAGGGAAAGATCATTTTCACTAATGAAAGTTACCGGGGACATTTCGGCCACAGGAAAAAAGTTTTAATCGGGAAGAACTGGATAGACGATTGCATATCGACGACCGAACGTTCCGCGATAAGGAAGATGTTTAGCAGCATACGGGGCAAGGGACTTTCGTGCTTAAAGTTCAACGCTCCCCTGGAGACAGGCGCCCGGCGTCCGAGGCCCGTTCAATGGATCGGTATTTTGCTCGAGAAAGATAATAAATTTTTCCTGATGTCTATCGGGCGGCCCGTTACAGGCCCAAGGGCGGGATTCGCGAAAGGCCGTGTTATCAAAGGCAAGGCCAGAGAAATGTACGCCGAGGCGATCGCCATGCTTTTTGTTATTTCAAAGGTCATTGACCCTGACATCGCGGAACATTCCTCCATGGTCACGTCAATGGCCGTGGACCTGGCAAAGAAGCTCAAAATAGGCAAGGTAAGGATAGATAGGCTAAAGACAGCCTCGTATCTTCACGATATAGGAAAGTTGGCCGTAAGTGAGAAGATTTTAAATAAAAGAGGGCCCCTTACGAAAGGCGAATTTGAAAAAATAAAAGAACATTCCCTTAAAGGCGTCGAAATGGTCCGGCCGCTTTATTTCCTGAGAGATGTTATCGATATAATCCAGAGCCATCACGAGAATTATGACGGAACAGGTTATCCGCACGGGATCAAAGGCAAAAATATCCCTCTTGAAGCGAGGATACTGAGTATCGCCGATGTTTACGGCGCGCTCACCTCGGACCGACCTTACCGTAAAGCTTTTTCCAAAAAAGAAGCGCTCTCGATACTGGAAGAGGGAAGGGGAAGGAAATTTGACCCCGAACTTATCGATATATTTATCGGTATGGTAAAAAAGAAAAAGAAGCGAAAGAAAAAATGAGAAAGACGTGTGATGATATCATAGCCTTGGAGGATAAGGAATACATCGAGAAAGAGGGCATAAAGCCGATATGCTTCATGGACGAAGAATACCCGGAGATCCTGAAGAGTATTTATGACCCTCCGCCTGTTCTATTTTGCAAGGGAAGTCTGCATCCAGCTGACGCAAATGCTGTGGCTATAGTAGGGTCCAGGCGCTGTTCG
>JBHIBX010000181.1:0-3302 GCA_046759285.1 Candidatus Omnitrophota bacterium | reverse complement strand
TGGATCCGTTTTCGGGAAAGATCCTGGCGATGGCAAATTACCCCGATTACAATCCAAATACTTTTACGGAGGAGCCGAGGGCGCATATCAAAAACTCATCAACCTCGAGCGTGTTTGAACCGGGCAGCGTTTTCAAGATAGTAGCGGCCAGTGCGGCATTAAACGAAGGAAAGTTCGACCTGAATGACAAGATCTATTGCGAGGAAGGAAGCTATCGGGTAAGGGGAAGGATATTGCATGATTTCCACTCATTCGGAGAACTTTCCTTTAAGGAGGTTATAACAAGGTCAAGCAATATCGGGACCGTAAAAGTCGCCCAGACTTTGAGGAGCGATCTGCTTTACGAATACATAGACAAGTTCGGCTTCGGGAATAAAACCGGTATTGATCTTCCCGGCGAGGTGAATGGCATCAGCAGGCATCCCGATACGTGGTCGGGCAGTGACATAACCACGATACCTATAGGGCAGGGTATAGCGGTAACCCCGGTTCAGCTGGCATGCGCGATCAGCGTTATCGCTAACGGAGGGTTTTTGATCAAGCCCTACGTAGTTGACTTGATCACGACCTGGGAGGGAACGCTTTACAGGCGGACGGCGCCTCTCGTTAAAAGGCGCGTCTTGAGCGAAGAGACCGCTCTGGAGATGAAAGAAATACTTCACGGCGTGGTAGCCGAGGGAACCGGCAGGCTCGCCGCCTCCAGTCTTTACGCTGCATGCGGCAAGACGGGAACGGCTCAAATGGTCAGCCCCGAAGGCGGGTATTACGCGAATAAGTACAACGCCACATTTATAGGATTCGCCCCGCAAGAGAAGCCTGTTATCAGCGTAGTCGTGATCGCTCGCGATCCGCGCCCGGTTTATTTTGGCGGGAAAGTCGCGGCGCCGGTTTTCAGAAAGATCACGGAACGAACGCTTCAATATCTTGAATCAAAGGAGTAGATGTTGGATTTGGATGAATTAATAGATTCAGGATCAATAAACAAAGACAACCTTAAGACCGATTCCCGGGATGTAGGCGAAGGGGATATCTTTGTGGCTCTCAGGGGGACGATGTATGACGGGCATGACTATGCCGGTGAGGTTTTGTCAAAAGGCGCTCGGCGGATAATATGCGAAAAAGAATTGAAGGGACTTTCCAGGGATGACCTTGAAAAGGTTATTAAGGTTAAAGACACAAGGAAAGCGCTTTCATATGCCGCTAAACGCATTTTTGAAGACCCCTCAAGCAGACTAAAAGTTTTTGGCGTCACCGGAACGAATGGTAAAACGACAACTGTATTTTTGATAGATAACATTCTTACCTTAGCCGGCGTCCAGAGCGGCATGATAACTACTGTCTTTACGCGGACTTCAGGGAATAAAGCTGTACGTTCGTCCATGACCACACCCGATGCCCTTACGCTGAACCGGCTGCTTGCGGATATGGTGTCCGGCGGGGAAAAAGCAGCTGTTTTAGAGATATCAAGCCATGCGCTTTCTCAGGACAGGACTTCAGGAATAGGGCTGGACAGTGCAGTCTTTACGAATATAACACCGGAACACCTGGACTACCACGGGAACATGGAGAACTATCTCAAAGACAAGGTCAGGATATTTGGCAATTTAAAGGAAAACGGGGTAGGCGTGTTAAATATAGATGATCCGCTGCTCAAGGGCCTTATAAAGGATTTAGACGTTCCGCGCCTCGTGACCTTTGGTACGGCACCGGAAGCAGAGGTCAGGGCGGAAAACATTGTGCTCAGAGACGACGGCTCCGAATTTGATCTCGTGATAGGGCTTCATGGAAGAACAAGGGTAAGCTCAAGTCTTATAGGAAATCATAATATATACAATATGATGGCAGCGGCAGCGGCTCTTTCGACAAACGGGTTCGAAGCTGACCTTATCAGAGCGGGTTTGGAAAATGCCCCGGCTGTTCCCGGAAGGACAGAGCTTGTGACGGAGAAGGCGCCTTTTAAGGTTTTCGTTGACTATGCCCACACGCCGAATGCTCTGGAGAGCGTTCTTTTGTGTTTGCGCGGAATAGCGCCGAAAAAGCTCATCTGTGTATTTGGTTGCGGCGGAGACCGTGATAAGACAAAAAGGCCGGTCATGGGCCAGATCGCTTCAAGGGTCTCGGACCATGTTATTTTGACCAGCGACAACCCCAGGAGCGAGGATCCTGAAGATATAGTTCGTCAGATAGAAAAGGGGGTGCTTGATAAAACCAAGTATTGTATAATATTACAGAGAAAAGAAGCCATTCGCAAGGCCATAGAAATGGCCCAAGAGGGTGATGTTGTCATTATTGCCGGCAAAGGTCACGAGGATTACCAGATAATCGGCGACAAAGTTTTGCATTTTGATGATAAAGAAGTCGCTTCTCAAATATTAAAAGAATCGGGATATTAGGAAAGGATGTTTGAACTATTTCTCGCAGGGACGTCCGATTTCCCCAGCGAGGAAATCGGACTCAAAATTGTTCTCGCTCATCCGTGCTTTGCACGGATACCATGCTCGCTCGAACAATTAATGCCCTGCTCAAAACAGTTCAAACATCCATTGATGCATACTGATTATTTGTGTTTTGTTTGGAGAGCACATCGGTAAGTCCGAACGGGCAAGGTTCCCGAAGGCATGAAATGCCTGAGGGAGAGTGAGGACTTACCGCTGAGTGAAGCTCGGCCTCGCTGGGGCCGAGCGAACGTTGCTCGAAAAACAAAACACAAATGATAATGTGATAAATTATGATTAAAATTACTGTTCGAGAGATAGCGCAAGTTACGGGAGGGAACCTGACCTCCATTAGCGAGAATGCTCTGGTAAGGGGTTTGTCCACTGATACCAGGTCCATACGTCCGGGAGAGATCTTTATCGCCCTCAAGGGTCAGAATTTTGACGGGCATGATTTTCTCGGGGAAGCCGCCGAAAAAGGAGCTTCGGGATCTATTGTCGAGAGAGAAATAGGATCCGATCTTGAGGGGAAGTTCGATCATGTGCTTACAGTTAAAGATTCGCGCGAAGCTATGGGCGCAATAGCAGGTGAAATAAGAAAGAGGGCCACTATCCCCGTGATCTGCGTGACGGGGACCAATGGAAAGACCACCCTGAAAGAGATGCTTTTCTTTCTTTTGTCCTCAAAACACAAGGTCCTGAAAAGCAAAAAGTCTTACAACAATATCATCGGCCTGAGCCTGACGCTGTTTGATCTGGATGAGACATATGATATTGCCGTCCTGGAGCTAGGGACAAACCGTCCCGGAGAGATCTCAAGGCTTGGAGAAATAGCGCGCCCGTCAGTGTGTGTTATAACCAATATAG
>JBHIBX010000180.1:0-3303 GCA_046759285.1 Candidatus Omnitrophota bacterium | reverse complement strand
AAGGTCGCGGAGGCGTTCGTTCTCGTGGTCCAGATCCCTGAGGCGGCCCATTTCCAGTGTGAGCTTCACAAATTTTTCCCGCAAAGCTTTATTCTCTTGGGTAAGATCGCTTTTACTCCTGAAATATTGAGTTACGCCCGAATGTACTTTTGATGGCAAGAGTAGTATTCTTGAGGAAATGTTTTTCAGGCCTTTAGGAAAAGAAGGGAAGAAAACAAAAATGAGGATTATCGCGGCAATGCCGCCAATTAAAAACCAGGATTTACTTCTAAAGAAAGTCTTAAGCACATCGAGTAATTATCGCTTATTTATGCAACTTGGGCGCGAGGGTCAACTTTTTAAGATACCTGAGTTCACTCAGCACCTTTCCGGTACCCAGAACGACAGCAGTCAGCGGGTCATCCGCAAGATGGACGGGCAATCCGGTTTCCTCGCCGATAAGTCTATCCAGACCCCTGAGGAGTGAACCACCGCCTGCCAAGATCAGGCCTTTTTCGATAAGATCGGCCGATAATTCAGGGGGTGTCCTTTCAAGCGTTATTCTTACGGCTTCTACGATCTGAGTGATAGGCTCAGAAAGGGCCTCCCTGATCTCTTCACTGGTTATGGTGATCATCTTGGGCAGACCTGCTACCAGGTCTCTCCCGCGCACTTCCATGGTCATCTCTTCTTCCAGGGGATATCCTGAACCTATCCTGATTTTTATTTCCTCGGCGGTTCTTTCCCCCACCATGAGATTATAGGTCCGTTTAAGATAATTCGTTATCGCTTCATCCATCTCGTCGCCGCCTATCCTGATCGACTTGGAGAAAACGACTCCGGCCAGGGATATAACGGCCATTTCCGTCGTGCCGCCGCCTATATCGATTATCATGTTGCCCGAGGGTTCCTGTATCGGAAGACCCACACCGATCGAAGCGGCTACAGGTTCTTCCAGCATGAAAACCTCTCTGGCTCCCGCATGAAGAGCTGAATCCTTGACCGCGCGTTTTTCAACTTCGGTGATTCCGGAAGGAACGGCTATAACTATACGAGGGCGGACAAGCCTGCGAGAATTGTGGACTTTCTTGATGAAATACCTGAGCATGCTCTCGGTGATCTCAAAGTCGGCTATGACCCCGTCTCTCATCGGTCTTATGGCGACTATGTTCCCGGGAGTCCTGCCGAGCATGTGTTTCGCTTCCTCCCCCACAGCCAGGACATTTGAGGTCCCTGCCTCTATGGCCACAACGGAGGGTTCGGAGAGAACTATGCCTTCGCTTTTCAGGTAAACTAGCGTTGACGCAGTTCCGAGATCTATTCCCATATCGCTCGAGAAAAGACCTACGGCGCTATCAAGCCACTTAACAAGGGTGCTTCTAAGAACTTTCTTCATTGTATAAAATATTAGCAGATAAAATAGTTATTGTCAAATATTTTTTCAAATCCCGTCAAAACAAGGGGTTGTATTTTTGGGTATATACTAAAATTAGGTTTTAGGTGTTAGGTTTTAGGTTATTAGGTGTTAGGTCAGGATGTGAGGTGCTCAAGATCTTCGAGGAAGCCCGGGTAAGAGGTGTTTACACAATCTACGTTGCGTATGAGGCATTCGCTGTCTGAAACCAGCGCAGCTATAGCCATGCTCATGGCCGTCCGATGGTCCCCGAAGCTGTTTAAATCTGCTGAGCCGAATTTGTTGCACCCTCCACTGATGATCAGTGAGTCTCCTTCTTCGGCTATCTTAACACCCAGATTTGAAAGGTTATCAGTCATGCTTTTGACCCTGTCGGCCTCCTTCACCCTGAGTTCGGAAACTCCGTGGATCCTGGTCTCGCCTTCGGCCATCGCGGCTGCCACGATCAGGACGGGGACCTCATCTATCAGTAAGGGTATTTCTTCCGCCTCTACTGTGGTTCCCTTCAATTCGGACGACGTCACCTTAAGATCTCCAACCGGTTCGGCACCGCCGCGCTGATCAAGTATATCTATTTTTCCCCCCATCCTTTTGAGGACGTTTATTATCCCACATCGCGTGGGGTTTAACCCGACACTTTTGAGTATGAGGTATGAACTTTTGACAAGAAGCGCTCCCACGATAAAGAACGAGGCGCTGGATATATCCCCCGGGATATCCATATCTTTCGGCTTAAGCTCTTTCGGGCCGGTTATACTGGTAGTCAGCCCTTCCCGCTTAATATCCGCGGAAAGATATTCCAGCATCCTTTCGGTATGGTCCCTTGACTGAAACGGTTCTGTCAGGGATGTTGTCCCCTCCGCGTATAGACCTGCAGAAAGAACGCAGGATTTTACCTGCGCGCTTGCGATAGGCGTTGTGTAGCTGACCGGCCTCAGTGGCCCTTCTGCCGGATCGATCTTTATTGGAGGTAAATCCCCGTTAAGAGTGCTTATATTTGCTCCCATCTCCTTCAAGGGATCAACGATGCGACGCATCGGCCTCGCCGAGAGAGAATCGTCCCCCGTAAGTTCGGTCGGGAAATCCTGGCCGGCAAGGATCCCTGAAATTATCCGCATGGTCGTTCCGGAATTTCCCATGTAAAGCGACTTTTGAGGAGCTTTAAGCCCTCTTAAACCCTTGCCGTGAATTGTGAGATTATTTTCTTCCTGGTTTATCTCCACCCCCATGGCCTGGAATGCTTCAAGAGTCCGCATGCAGTCTTCACCGAAAAGAAAATTCCGCACCCGGACTTTTCCCTTCGATATAGATCCGAACATCACGGCCCTGTGAGAGACGCTTTTGTCAGGCGGCACCGTCATGTCTCCCGTCATCTTGCTGGCTCGCTTTATTTTCCAATCCATCAGTCGCTCCTCTTTATTGCAAGTTTAGTATCAAAGAGTCAAAGAGTCATGTGCTTTTATTGATAACTTCCTGTATGTCGCTGGGCAGTGGCGCGTAAAACTCCACATATTTCCCTGTATCGGGATGGGTGAATCCAAGCATTTCCGCGTGAAGCGCCTGACGCGGGAGTCCATCCGTCCGTCCGTATGTCCTGTCTCCGAGCACGGGATAACCCAAATATTTCATGTGAACACGTATCTGGTGAGTCCTGCCCGTTTCCAGTTCCAATTGAAGCATCGTAAAATCCTTGAATCTGCGGATAACGTGGTAAACCGTTCGCGCCTTTTTCCCTTTCACGTATTCCACGTCCATCTTTTGACGGTTGACTACATGCCTTGCAACAGGCGCTTCGACCGTCCCATTATCCAGCTCTACCCTACCCTTAACCAGGGCTATGTATCTTTTTTTAACGGCTCTATTCTGGAACTGTTTGGCCAGAGAGCGAAGTGCGCGGTCATTTTTTACCG
>JBHIBX010000179.1:0-3303 GCA_046759285.1 Candidatus Omnitrophota bacterium | reverse complement strand
TAAGAGGCCTTACGACAGCGGCGAGCATATGGGCGGTAGCCGCTATAGGATTGGCTTCCGGAGCGGGATTATATGTTCCTGCCGGAATAGCAACAGTTTTTGTTTTGATAGTTCTTTTTCTATCCCGCCTGGAAGAAAGGATGGAACTAAAGAGCCATGGATATAATCTTGTCATTAGAACGGATCCTTCAAGGAGAGATGCAGTGACCGAAGACGCCCGTAATATAATCGAAGCTTACGGTGGTAAGGTAAAGAGGGTCACTTCGGAAGTAGACGAGACAGGAGAGATAACAGAGGTAGTTTTTGATATTCTTTTGCCCCGGGCGTACCAGAAAGATGTTTTGACAGATATTTCTGAGCTTCCCGGAGCTGAAAGAACAAGGTGGAAAAAATAAGGAGGTAAAAATGAGGAAAAGAAAAGAAAAAGGACAGTTGGAGGAAAAGGTACTGGATGTCAGTGCTGCCATGCAGGGCACCCTTCGGTTTGACGATCCTGTCAATCTCAGGATAAACGGAAAATTCGAGGGGGCGCTTAACACCAAGGGAATGCTCATGGTCGGCCAGCAGGCGGACATCAAGGCGGACATAAACGGGGAAAGCGTTTCAATAGCCGGAACCGTTAACGGGAACATAACGGCGACAAAGGCCCTGACGCTGGATTCGACCGCCAAAGTTACCGGGGACGTCAGTGTACCCACCATTTCGATACAGGAAGGTGCGGTGCTTAACGGGCAAGTGCGCATGGGGAGTGCCGGTTATTCCGATAGCCCTTCCTCCAGGTCGGGTTGGATGAACGTGAATCAGGTCGCGGAATATCTGGAAGTGGACACGAGCAAGATCGATGAGTGGGCTACCAGCGGCGTGCTTCCCGGCAGCAGGGAAAGCGGAGAATGGGTCTTTGAAAAAGATAAGATCGAACAGTGGATATCTCAGGGCAAGATAGGATCGTAATATGCCGGAAAAACTACTGACGCTTGAAGAATTATCCGATTACCTCGGGATAAAAAAGGATAAGATCAGCTCTCTTGCTGAAGAGGGAGTGATTTCCGCTTATAAGATAGGCGGGGAACTCCTGCGGTTCAGGAGAGAGCAGATCGACGCGATAAGGTCTGAAATAGAGTCCAGAATAACCGATGATGACCGGATAGTCGTAAGTGAAGCGAGGGAAAAGATCAGGGCGACCTTTAGCGTGTCCGGCGAGCAAACCCGGTCTACTTTCAGCGACAAGATCGCCGATCTCTTCTATTTCTGCGACTTTTACATCCTTTCAGCGATCCTGATAGTCGCTCTTCTCGTGGTGATATTCAGGGGATAAATGTGTAGATTCGCACCAGGGGTGTTGAAATAGCTGTAAGGAGAGATGTTACGCTCTGGAAAAAGAGGGAGCAGATATGACCAGATTAAGAAGACGTGTCAGGTTTCTTATTGCTAAAGGTTTTCAAATGCGCTATATCGCGCTGATACTTATTTTCATGTTCGTCGCTGTCGCATTAACGGGTTATACCGTTTACATGACAACTTGGATAATGTTCGGCGAAAAATTAGCCGCGGTATATCCTCAGGGACTTTTGCTGGATATAGTGAAAAAAGTGAATATCGTGCTTCTTTTAAGGTTGGCGCTCGTGACGCCTTTGGTGATCTTTATCTGCCTGGTGCTTTCAAACAGGATCGCCGGACCCATATACCGCATAAAGAAATATTTAAAGAAGATCTCCGCCGGGAACTATGAGAGTGAATTAAAATTGCGAAAGGGTGACGAGCTGCAGGATGTTGCAGCGGCCGTAAACGATCTTGTTTTCAAGCTGAAGTCGGAAAAGGGCCAGCGAAGGGACAAAATCGATGCCTTAGAGCGCAAGGCGGACGAGCTAGAAGAGGCTCTTCAGCCGGGCGGAAAACGCGCAGAGGAGGTTACAGCCCTGATCGCCTCCATCAGGAGCGAGATTGAGGCAATAAAGAAAATGTAAGCATTTTTGTTGACATATATTAAAATTTATATATAATATCTGTAACTTGCCATAAGGATTATCCAACCCGAACCCATTTCAAATTAACATGTTAGCATGAGTAAAGATGAAAATACTATATACCTTATAGACGGGAGCTCTCTCTGCTACAGGGCTTTTTACGCCATAAGAGACCTGAGCACGTCCAAAGGAATGCCCACTAACGCGATATACGGGGTCGTGAACATGCTTCGGAAACTGATCAAGGAATACGAGCCCCGGATGATGACGGTCGTTTTTGACATGAAAGGGCCGACGACCCGTCACGAAAAGTATGAAGAATATAAAATACACCGCAAGCCCATGCCGGACGATCTTTCCGACCAGATGGAAAAGATAAAAGAGGTCATTTCTGCGTACAATATCCCCATCTTTCAGCTTGAAGGCTACGAAGCCGATGACATCATCGCCACGCTGGCCGAAAAAGCGAAAAAGAAGGGCTTGAACGTGACAATAGTCACGAGCGATAAAGACGCGCTTCAGCTGATCGACAAGCAGGTCAAAGTCCTGAGTCCCCACACGCAGCAGGATACGATTTACGGTCGCAAAGAGGTGCATGCCAAATACGGGGTGTATCCCGAAAGCATGATCGAACTTATGGCGCTTATCGGGGATTCTACCGACAACATCCCCGGAGTAAAAGGCGTGGGGCGGGTTACCGCGGAAAAGCTTATAAGCAAGTACGGGAGCGTTCAAAATATATACAAGAATATCGACAAAATAGAGCCGGAGTCGCTGAGGAGAAAGCTCGAAGAGGGAAAGAAAATGGCTGAGCTAAGCAGGGAGCTTGTCGTTCTGGAGAAAAAGGTTCCCGTGAAAATAGACATCAAAGAAGCCCGGATGGGAGAGCCGGACCAGGAAAGACTGGCGGAGCTGTTCAGGAAATTTGAATTCGAAAAACTTCTCCGTGAAGTGATGCCGAAAGGTGAAAGCGCCGGCAAGTATTCCGTAGCAAAAGTCAGAGAAACCGTGGAAAAGGTTATTAAAGAAATAGAGAAAAATAAATTCACTGCGGTAAGCATTGCGGAAGAGTCCGGTTCCCGGAAACTTGAAGGGGTAGCCTTTTCATGTAAGGAAGGAAAGGCGACTTATATCCCGGTAAAGGGATCAGGCGATGCCTTTTCTCTGGTAAAGTCGGTTCTCGAGGATGGATCTGTTAAAAAAGCGGGATATGACATCAAAAGGGATGTCACTGTTTTGAAGTCGAGCGGCATCGAGATGAAGGGATTAGAGTTTGACATCATGATAGCCGAGTACCTCCTGGACCCTTCACGCCCGAGATATGATCTCGAGAGCATGG
>JBHIBX010000178.1:0-3320 GCA_046759285.1 Candidatus Omnitrophota bacterium | reverse complement strand
CAAGGGGCGTTCCCTTGATCTCTTCAGGGATAACGAAATCCTTATCGAGGGTGATATAACGCTGGGATTTCTCGGTATAGGCGCATAGCCGGAATTTTTCGACCTCTTCCATGGCAAGCCGTGAAACCCCCAGGATATCCAGGTTAAATACGGCGTGTTCGGCGACAGAGTGGTGTCCCATCTTAAATATGATCGTCGAGTTGGATCTGCGGGACTTTTCCACCTCTTCCCTGGCGTCTTTTCTGATCTCGTTGATGGGACGGGGGTCCCTGCTTATCCGGGCGTATGCCGCCGAAAGGACTTCCGGGGTCAGGTTCGCGCATTTACCCGCTTTTTCTTCAAGCTCCTGAAGGACACCAGTATCAACGTTATATCCGGCTAAATAGACTTTCATGTTGCTCCTTTTTATAGATCCCTCGACTCACTCACCTTGTTCGTTTGCTCGGGATGACAGCGTAGTGCTATCTTTCTTCGACTATTTCATAGATTTCTTGGGCTCTGAAAATAAACGGCTCGCCCTTCTCGATCCCATGGTTAGCTGTGCATACCACGTAAGAATCTGAGTCACTTTCAAATATCGCCCCTACTTCTTCATTGTCGCACCCAGCAATTCGGTTATCAAGATACTTGCCGATTTCGATCGTCGTGAACTTATAGCTGTGAACGCGCGTATAAAGACCAATCTCGTCGATCTTTTTAATAAGCAATTTGTGGCCTGTGGTCTTTTCCGCGTTCTTTCTTAGTTCCTCTCTGGAACTTTCGGTTATGTTTTTGAGAAGGTCGCCTTCCGCCATGATTGCCTCCTTGCTTCTTTATTCTATGGAGATGTCTTCTTCGATCTTGAACTGTTTATAAAAGTCAAGGTCGCATGAAAGCTCGGAGACCTTGAACTGTCCGTCGTGCGCACCTTCGTTTACCTTCTTTTCCCGGTATTTTTCAAACTCGCCCGGTTTTACGACCTTGAGTACGGGATGACAAAGCCGCTGCGATTTTCTCTTTGACTCGTACTCGACGTTTGCCCTGCACAGCTCTTCATCTATGGATTTTAAAAACTCTTTTTTAATATTATGCGGCAGGGCCTCCCCGAACTCGACCAAAAAGTTATAACAGAAGTTGCCCCTGGTCTGAACACAAGCGGTAAAGAACTTTAGGGGCAGCTTGTGCCTTTCAACGGCCTTATGCACCGCTTCGACCACCTGCGATTCGTAGAGCTTCTCACCCGTAATGGAAGAGACGTTAAGCCCTTTCTGGACGAATTCTATTATGGGGGTATTATTGAAATACCCTATGACGCGTATTATATCATCTATGTTATACCTGCAAAGACCCCCCGGCGTTGTCACCATTATAAAATATTCTTTGTGTTTCTCAAGCTGGTCGCACAGGAGGACTCTTTTTTCTCTGGCGCCCATATCTTCCTTGGGGATAAATTCATAGAAATTCGCGTTTATGGCCAGAACCCCTCCGGCACCCGCATCGGATACGGGGATCGAACCACGAAGCTCGCTTGCCAGGTACCCAAAGTCCCTTACGGAAACGTCCCCAAAGTATTTCGGAAATTCCCTCAGGTAAACGCCTACAGTGCCGCCTTTCCAACACTCGATCAGCTTCATGTTGGGCCATATATCCTTTGGCAGGAGTTTCTTCTTCTTTTTAAGTATCTTTCGTAGTTCTTCCGCCCTTTCGGGGTTCGGTTTGAGGCGTTTTTCTATTATTTCTCGTATATTATTCGGAATGTCCAGATCCCCCTTAAGCGTGCCTTTTTCTATATCCTCAATAACATCATCTTTTATCTTTTCTATCTTCTGACATAAAAGGACTATAGTGCTGGGGTTCATTGTGGCTATGGTTGTTACGTTTTCTTCCATGGCAAGTCTCAGTATGCTGTAGTATTTAGACTCGTAGTCCTTGATCTCGAACACTTCGTACGGGAGGACATAAAGCGCTCTTACCACGTCCGGCAGGTTTTTGTATCCGTGGCCGGTCTCAGTGCCGTAAGGGACGCCTGATTCAGTATGCCCCTCAACTTCAGGACTGACTATAGCCAGTATCTTACCGTCGAAGACATCAGGATGGTCTTTTGAGATGTAATATATCCATAGGTCCATTACGTCTGCTTTTTTGGTCCTTGAGTAGTTTGTAATCGGTACGAATTTCTGGCGGCCAGTTGTCCCGCTTGTTACGCCGAATAATATGGGTTCATCAACCGTAAGGATGTTGGATTCGCCCTTTTTCATCTTTTCTATATAGGGTTCAAGACTTTCGTAGTCGCTCATGGGGACCATCCGCTGGAAGTCTTCTATGGACTCTATGCCGGCAAAATTGTACTTTTGGCCGTATAATGTGTCCTTGTTGCGCGTAATATATTCAAGGAGCGCTTTCTTCTGGGCTTCGATCGGGTCTTTTGTGGCCTCTTCAAATGCGCGAACTTTAGGCACAAGGATCTTTAAAGCATAATATATAATATTCATGTTTTTACTCCAATGTAGAGCGCCTGACGGTATACTTATTCAGCACCTTATCCGATACGTTAACTCCAAGCCCGGGACCATTTAATGCGACAGCCCTCCCTTTTCTCTTGAAAGTTGTATCCTTGTTTGTAACATCTTCCTTCAGGAGAAATCTCCCGTAAGAACCTTCAAAATATTCGATTCCGTCCACGCTGCAGGCGAAATGTCTTCCCGCGGCTGAAAGCACTCCCGACTCACCGACCTGGCAACCAAGCTGATACCTGATGGAATTGTCACGCGCGATATCCGCTATCTCAAGCGCTTTAAGCATGCCTCCGCACTTGGAAATCCTTATATTGAACATGTTGCACGCCCGCTCGGCAGATAGTTTCTTTGCATCTTCTGCCGTGCATAAGGATTCATCCGCTATGATCACTTCCGGGACTGAATCGGTGACTTTTTTAAGCCCCGCGATGTCATCCGCCTTGACCGGCTGCTCAACGGCGCTTACACCGAACTTTCGCATCTTGCCGATACTGTCTAAGGCTTCTTCGGCACTCCAGGCGCAATTGGCATCCACCCTGATATCCGCTTTTTCGCCTAATATCCTGCGTATAACTTCCAGCCTCTTTAGATCATCTCCTGCGCCTACTTTTACTTT
Organism: Candidatus Omnitrophota bacterium; assembly: GCA_046759285.1. GTDB lineage: Bacteria > Omnitrophota > Gorgyraeia > Tantalellales > Tantalellaceae > JBHIBX01. The sequence continues at coordinate 209 of JBHIBX010000178.1, read as the reverse complement.
GACCTGCCCGAAACCGAATAATTTTTGTTTTAAGGCATCTATGACCGCAGATGGAACGGAACCGAGCGGTATCACGCCGCTGTAGAAAACTTCATCGGTTATCCTTTTTCCCAGGACTGTGGATACGGATTCGCCGGAATCCTTTCCCACAGCATCCAGGAGCGCAAGTTCTGCGGCGCACCTTGAGGCGCCCTCTAATCCTTCTAAAT
>JBHIBX010000177.1:0-3331 GCA_046759285.1 Candidatus Omnitrophota bacterium | reverse complement strand
ACGGAATGAGATTATGGCAGAAAGGCTATACGCATAACAATATTTCTTTTCCGAGAGGGGCTTCCACGACGATCACTCTTCCTCCGACCAATAACGTCCCCGCAACCGTAAGTTCAGGTCAGTCTTCCGGTGACAAAGCGATGAAGAAAAGGGCCCTTTACAATTACATGCTTTACAGGACACCTAACCAGGATAAGGGTGTGCTGACAGTGCTACGCGGCTCAGCTGAGGGTATATCCAAGAGTTTTTCAAAATGGAAAAATTCCTGTTCTATAACCGGAATACGTGCAAGTGGCGGCATAGCCCCGCAACCCGCTCCGATGGGACCTGGTCCGGGCCTGGTGAGGGGAGCGAAGGGAAATGGAGGAAAGCTGAAGGGAGCTTATTTTAACGGGGATCTGATGTACAAGGAAATGGTCAAATATTTCCGGAAACAGAAATAAGTTGTTTCTTGAAAATTGATGCTCCCTGTGTTATAAAAGGACTTGCCATGTCATACCAGGTTTTAGCTCAAAAGTACAGGCCTCAGACGTTCGACGAAGTTGTCGGACAGGAGGTCGTGACGCGGACTTTAAAGAACTCCGTTAAGGAAGAACGCCTTGCTAACGCGTATATTTTTTGCGGGCCGAGAGGTGTCGGCAAGACATCAGTGGCACGCCTTCTTTCCAAAACGCTGAACTGCGAAAAGCCCCTCGACAAAAGTCCCTGCAACCAGTGTTCTTCCTGCAAGGAAATATCCCAAGGCGTCAGTATGGACGTTCTGGAGATCGACGGCGCTTCAAACAGGGGAATTGACGAGGTCAGAACCCTCCGTGAAAACGTAAAGTTCTCTCCTTCCAAGGGAAGATACAAAATATACATAATCGACGAGGTCCACATGCTGACCACCGAAGCGTTCAATGCGCTATTAAAAACGCTGGAGGAGCCGCCTTCCCACGTCAAATTCATATTCGCGACAACGGAACCCCATAAGGTCATACCCACGATCATGTCCCGGTGTCAGAGGTTTGACTTCAAAAAAATACCTCCAAAAATGATATTCGACAAGACCATGGACGTGGCAAAAAAAGAAAAAATCGGTATCGACGAAGAAGCAACTCTTCTGATTTCCCGCAGCGCCGACGGCAGCCTGAGGGATTCTCTGGTTATTCTGGACCAGGTGGCTTCTTTTACTGACAAGAAGATCTCAGCGGATGACGTGATAGAACTGTTGGGAATGGTTCATAAGGACAAGATGTTTGAGCTGTCAGACGCCATCATCGGTAATGATCCCAAGAGTGTCGCTTATATTTTAGACACTTTAATAAACAGCGGGAAGGACCCTGTTTTTATAACGAATAGCCTGATCGGACACTACAGGGATCTTATGATAATGAAAACCGTCGGAGAGCCGACTACTGACATGGCATTTACCGATGAGGAACTGACTAAAATAAAAGAGCAGACGGAAAAGCTATCCATCGATGAGATCCTTTACATATTGCAGAACCTTTCATATTGCCTAAACCTGATGAAAGGGGTGATGTTCAGCCGCGCTCCTCTGGAGATCACTCTTATAAGACTGACCAAAAGACAAAACGTCCTATCTCTTCCGGAGGTGCTATCAAAGCTGGAAGATATGGGGAGAGGGAGCCTGAACCAGGAGGCAAGCAGCGCTTTTTCAGGGCATAAAGCCTTTTCCGAGCGCAAGCAGCCGAAAAATCCGGCTACGGAAAGAGATTCTATTGAGAATGCGGGAGATGACGAACCGGAGGCAGCAGATTTTAACGCGGAAAAATACCAGTGGAGGGCCGTGCTGAACCACGTCAAAGAAAAGAAAATGTCCGTATTCATGTTTCTTAACGCGGGAAGACCCGTGGAATTTACCAGCGAAAAACTTGTCATAGGATTCAAAAAGGACCACGCCTTTCACAAGGAAGCCCTGGAGGCCGGCGAAGGCAGGGGCATTATTGAAGAAGCGGTCAAGAAAGTAACCGGCAGTTCGCCGCAGATCGAATTTACGTTCCCGGAATTCTGGGGAGAAAACACGGAAAGTGACGCGGAAACTACCGCTCAGGAAGCAAAACCCGCCGAAGAGGTCAAACCCTGTGTAGAAAAAGCCATGGACATTTTTGGGGGGCACGTGGTCCGTGATCTGCCGGAGGAAAAGAAGTGATAAAAGGTTTCCCGCGTCCTATGAACAAGCTCATCGAAGAATTCAGCAAAATGCCCGGCATTGGTTCCAGGTCCGCCCAGAGATTGACCTTCCATATACTGCAGTCTTCAAAGGATGACGTAGAAGGCCTGACGCGTTCCATACGCGAGGTAAAGGAAAACGTCAGGTTTTGCAAGAAATGCAACAACCTTAGCGATGGAGAACTTTGTTCAATATGTTCAGATGATTCGCGGGATGCCTCCAGGATATGTGTTGTTGAAAGCCCAAGTAGCGTTATTGCCATGGAAAAAAGCGGGGTTTACCGGGGCAGGTATCATGTTTTACTGGGGGAACTCTCACCGATCGACGGCGTGGGACCAGAGGAACTGAAGATCAAGGAACTCGTCCAGCGCATCAAGAAGGAAAACATAAACGAAATCATTATAGCTACGGACTTCACCACCGAAGGCGAAACTACTGCCCTTTATGTTCATGAAGTGCTTAAGCCATTCATGATAAAAGTCTCCAGGCTTGCCAGGGGCGTGCCGGTCGGTGCCAGCCTTGAATACGCGGACGTGGCGACTCTTCAAAGAGCCCTTGAGGATCGCAGGGAAGTATAATTGCCATTTGACTTTAGTACTATTATCATTATACTTTAGTCAGAATAAAAATATATATTATATGCACTTTGAGTTTCTACCACATAAGGAGGTGAGGGCATGGGTGTCTTAGAAGCTGTCAAAAAAGGTTTTGTTCAGACTATGAAACTCATGAACGTGGTTCTGGTATTTTTTGTCTTTAACATTGTCATAGGGCTGATAAGTCTGCCTTTAGCTAACCCGGCAAGAGCAGGGAATCCCGGTATCATTGCGGTGTCGATCATATCGAGCATCCTGTTTTTCCTTATATTTATTTTCCTGCAGGGCGGGGCGCTTGGAACGGTAAAGGACTTGATAAAGACCGGAACAGCTAGCCTGGCGCAGTTTCCGGAGTATGGCAAAAAGTTCTATTTGCGCATATTGGGGCTTTTGCTTCTCTATATCTTGATCGCGATAGGCATTGTTCTGGTTCTCAGCCTGCTAAGCGCGGGAGTGCTGCTTCTCGGGGATAATATTGCAACAAGAAGCATCGTTGCTACCATCGTGACGATCGCGGCCATAGCTGCAATTACACTGCTTATTTACCCGATTTACGTTA
>JBHIBX010000176.1:0-3336 GCA_046759285.1 Candidatus Omnitrophota bacterium | reverse complement strand
CTCGGCTCATCATCGACGATCAGGATCTCTTCCCCGGCTCTCTTCCCTCATGCCTCCTCCTGGCAAGCTCCCTTCCGGCGCTATCCATATTCAATCTATGTAATAGCTCAGTATAACGTTTGTATCTGTCGAGCTGTGACGCGTAAATCGAGAAAAGCTCCTTTTTTCTTTCATCGCCTTCTTTTGGAAAGAAATTAATGACATTCGGATCTATGCTATACACGGTAAAACCGTCCTGGTCTATGTTTGAGGCATAGAAATATATTTTTGCCGGCGGTTTGCTCTGAGACCGCCTCATCCTGTTATAATCTATTACCGTCTTGATCAAGATCCTGACAATGTCACGGTGGTTCTGGTGATAAGCTCCCTTCGGCAAAGGCATAATTATGACATCCGGCTCTTCATTGAAGATCTTCTGTCGAACAGACCTTACCACCCTTCTGCTGGGACTATGGAAAACGGATTGATACGAGAGCATGCGCCCCTGCTCATCAACTTTCCTGGTTCTTGCATATGTAAGACCCTCGATGCTTACGTAATTGTCCCGGATGCCCAAAACTTCCGCTAAAGCCATACCCTCTTCCCGGCGTATTCTCATTTTAACCCGCCTGTTTCTGGTGCCTTCCCTGACTTGGATCCCTTTCTCGCGTGCGTATTTAACAGCGTATTCGTCTTCAACGCCCTCGGGATCGTTCAGCATCGTTACAAGAGCCGTTTTTCTGGCATTTGGTATAATTCTTCGTTCCATGAGGTTCCCCAGATGGGTAAGCGCGTCATCGTGATGCGTTTCGAATATCATAACGCTTTGTCCGGCAAATTCCTCGTCGATCTTTTCCGGAGTATCAACTACGCGACCCTCGGGCACAAAGGATACTACATTTTCCTCATCCACGTAATAATCGTTTAAGATGGGAGTTGAAACCCTGAAAAAGAAATTCAATAAAGCAAGTATCTTTTCAGTCCGGGTCGATTCGACATCTACTCGAGCCAGTCCATGTGCGATACATACTACGGTCTCCTCGTTACCTTCGTAAGGTGTTTCTTTTTCAATGACGCTTTCCAGAAACAGTGAGAGATGATTTATGATCCTATTGTACGTATTGGGCCATACTTCCTTGAGCTCGTCAGCAGCATTGACGAGGTCAGCGGCTTTTATGAAACTCATTCCCGGACTCTTAATCAGCGCATGGGCCCTTTCGACGGAATGACTGAATTCTTGAGGTGTACGGATCACCCCTGTCCCCCGCCTGGGCTTTGCCATTTGAACGAGCTGGAATATCACTTCTTTTATCTCTTGGGCCTTTCTTTCCAGCACCCGAGATTCATTTTCGTTTTTGGTCTCTGCCACGAGGATCCTGAAAACGGCCATGAAAGAGATGAGACCGTTGACGATCTGCGGAGGATATTTATAATGCCATTCGGACTCTCCCTGTAGCTCAGTTAAAACTTTCGTGCGTTCTTTTTCGAGATTTTCGGCGACAATAGCCATTTCCGGATCACCTGGTCTTAGATTAACGGGTATCTTAAAAGGTGCTCCTGTCCTGCTGCTGGTCACACTTCTGGAAGAATACGAATACCTGCCATGCTCTATCCCTTTAAACGCGGGAGCGCCCGGGAAATACTCAATGAAAGGATTAACGGAGAATTGAACGCCCTTGCGCGCGAACTCGATAACCTGATCGGCTGTCTCCAGAAAATCCTCTTTTCGTATGTCCGGGGGCAGTAAAATGATATTGACGAGCGGCGTAATGCCTGACTTCAGAACTCCTTCCACGGCCGTTATGGACATTTGCTTGGTCGTCTTTTTGTTTATTGCGGGACTTTCAAGCATATGTTCGGAAAAAGTTTCAATGCCCAGAGCGATCAAAGCAAAACCGGCCTCTTTCATTATTCGCAAAAGTTCTTCATCGGGTACGTGGACTCCGGCAGTAACGTTCTTCACTTTCGTCTGTATATAAAACTTCAAACGCCTGGGTATCCGGCCCTCATCCTTAGCGTGCTTGACTTTTTCGCAAAAATCAATGATCCGCTTTCTCGTTTTCTTCTCTTTGTTATCAATAATAAAATCATCGTCGTTAAAGAATATTGCTTCGGGATTATGCCTTCTGACATTCCGCAAGACCAGGTTAAAGATATCTTCCGCCGAAAGATAAAGAACAGATGCGCGTTTATCGGTCACGGCGTTCAGGAAATTAGAGGATGAACAAAAACCGCAGCCGTTAGGGCAATGACTGGACGTAAAGAGACGGATCGTCTTAAGCGTCGCTCCCCTTACGCTTAAGTTCTCGGGCTCATAAATTCTCTGGTTATGATCCCAGTAATCCTGGTAAGGGATCGAAATGGTCGGTTCATTATCAAACGTGATCTTTTTGAACATCTCTTGCGAGACAGGCTTGGCGGTATTTCTTATTAAGCTGCCCTTGTTGCTACGAAACGTAAATCCCGGAATTTTTTCGAGCCACTTTTTGGACGCTTCTCTTGGGTTTTGCGGAAGCCTCTTTACGACCCCTTCAAGAACCGTTTCCCCGTACCCTAAGGCAACACCATCAAGAAAGGATTCTTCCAGCCATTTTTTATAATTATGCGTCGCCTCGTTGCCACCCCCTATCAGAAAAGGCACTGCAAGGTCATTTTCTTCGGACACCTTCTTTACTCGTTCGATCAATTTCATCTCATCCTGCATGTTAATGTGCGTCAGGCTGAAACCCACTACGTCATATTGGCCTAATAAAATCATCTGGTCCAACCTCTGCAAGGCGTCCTCCGGGTAAAGGTTGGGGTCAAAGACGTGCACATCTGCAAGTCCTTTCCTTTTTAGATAAGACCTCATTCTGTAAAGACCGTATGGGGGAGCAACAAAATAACCCGCCTTTCGACCTGACTCTCTAAGCATGAAGTTGGTGATGGGTGAGGCTATTAAAAGGATCTTTTTCAATGGCACTTGAGCGCGCTTTCTGACCAGCTTTTTAAGTTTTTTTCTTGAGATAAATTCCGGTATAAACGCTATAAGGCCGGGGACATGAAACTTGTAGGTTTCGTGGTTCATTATCTGGTACCGGGCATAAAGCGATATATCCCCTAGTTTATCGAGAGCGGCCTTGTCGTGGCTGATGTCGTGCGTGAGGGCCTTCCAGACGCCGAATTTCGGGTGGGCTTTCCGCACAGCCCTCATGGAATTCATTACCCGTTCGAAGCTTGTAAGAGCAAAGACAAGAGTTACGATACTTAGGACTATCAAACCGGTAATTCCCATTGCCGAAAGATCGCGCCAGTGCACGCTTAAATAATGGGCAATGTACCCGGTAAGCCCGCCGAACATCACAGCCCAGTCAACTC
>JBHIBX010000175.1:0-3343 GCA_046759285.1 Candidatus Omnitrophota bacterium | reverse complement strand
ACCGGAGGACTGGTGCTGGTGGAACCGGACATGGGAACTGCCGTTAGTGTAGTTTTTATAGGGTTTGCCCTGCTATTCGCTGCAGGGGCAAGGGTAAAACACCTCGTCTCCGTTGCGCTCGGGATGCTCCCTGTGCTTTTCCTGGCGGTTGTAAGCGCGCCTTACCGATTAAGGCGTATAATGACATTTTTTAATCCGTGGAAAGCGGCCAGGGGAGCGGGTTTTCAGCTCATCCAGTCGTTTATAGCTCTTGGCTCCGGGGGTTTTCTGGGCGTTGGCCTTGGATCGTCACGGCAAAAGCTGTTTTACCTGCCGGAGTCGCATACCGATTTTATTTTTTCTATTATCGGCGAAGAACTGGGTTTTTTGGGAGCTGCGTCGGTGCTCATCCTGTTCAGCGTTTTAGTTTGGTTTTCTTTCCGTATTGCGCTCAAACTTAAGGATGAGTTCATGTCACGGGTCGTGTTCGGAATAACCATGATGATAGCTTTTGAAGTGATCGTGAATATCGGAGTGTCGACGGGTGGGCTCCCCACCAAGGGGCTCCCCCTGCCGTTTATAAGCTACGGAGGGAGTTCGCTTGTATGCCATCTTGCCGCAATCGGGATCATTCTTAATATGTCGAAAGAGGTGGAATGACGTGAAGATAATACTGGCAGCGGGAGGCAGCGGAGGGCATATTTTTCCCTCGATCGCCCTGGCGTCGGAGCTGGAGAAACTCGGGGTGGACGATATCTATTTTGTCTCGAGCAAAAGACAGCTTGACAGAAACATTTTGAAGAAGAACAAGCACAAGAGCTTTTTTCTTTCAATAAATCCGATGCCTTTCAGGTTTTCACCCGTACGAGTCCTTATTTTCTTCGCGAAGCTGGCGGCAGACACTTTGGCTTCAGCGTATATTCTTGCACGGATACGACCTGATTGCGTTGTTGGTTTTGGCGGGTATTCTTCCGGATGCATCGCGAGGATCGCGAATTTACGGAATATTCCGGTGCTGATACATGAACAGAACCTCCTGCCGGGCAGGGCAAATCGCATACTTAGCAGCATTGCCGATCGGATAGCGGTCAGTTTTGATGAATCGGTTAAATATTTTCCCGGGGTCGAAGATAAGGTCGTGTATTCCGGAAATCCGCTCCGCCTGGAATCATTATCCGACAACAGGGAGGAATCTGTAATAAGGCTTGGTTTATCCCCGGAGAAACTGACGGTTCTGATAATGGGAGGCAGCCAGGGATCGACTTTTCTTAATCGGACTGCTTCCGAAGCCGCATGTCTCGTCAAAGCGAAGAACACGGGCAAGGTCCAGTTTATCCATCTTGCCGGGAGCAAGGACTACGACATGGTTAAAAGTTTTTACGAGGAGAATAATATTCCGGGAAGGGTATTTTCCTTTTTGGACAAGATCGATGACGCCTATTCGGCGAGCGATCTGGCCATCAGCCGGGCCGGCGCCGCCGCTATATTTGAGCTTGCCTATTACGCGAGGCCCATGATCCTCGTGCCTTATCCAAGTGAGAAAAACAACCAGAGATACAACGCGATATATTTTTCTCAAAAAGGGGCAGCTCTTTACAGGGAAGAAGCCGACCTTACCCCGGATGCTCTCGCGGGGACAGTTATCGATATGCTGACGGATATCTCCAGAAGAAGCGAGATGTCACACGCCGCCGGGAACCTGAGTAATCCCGAAGCGGGGGCTTTGCTGGCGGAGGAAGTCGTCAGGCTGGCCAAAGAAAGGATCTACAGCTAGCATGGAAAAGATACATTTTATAGGGATCGGAGGAATAGGGATGAGCGGTCTGGCAGCTATTGCGCTTGCAAAGGGCAGTTCCGTGACAGGGTCTGACCTTTCCGAAAACAGCCTGACAACGCAGCTCAAGAACAACGGCGCTTCTATCAGCAAGGGCCACAGCCCGGAAAATATCTCTCCTAACACGAATCTTGTTGTAAGATCCGCGTGCATAAAAGATGACAATCCTGAGGTGGCGAAGGCCGGGGAGTTGGGGATCCCTGTGATTTCCAGGGGAGAGTACCTGAAGCGGGTCATGGAAGGGTTCCCTGTTTCCATTGCCGTTACTGGCACACACGGCAAGACTACGACAAGCGCCCTTATAGCGCATATTCTGGAATGCTGCGGCAAAGACCCTACGGTCATTGTCGGGGGCGAAGTGAATTGTTTCGGCAGCAACGCTAAATATGGCCGGGGAGACGTAATTGTAGCTGAGGTCGACGAAAGCGACGGGACCTTCCAGGAGATTGCATCGACCTATGCCCTGGTGACAAATATCGAAAGAGAACACATGGATCATTATGCTTCCATGGATAATGTGATCAATGCTTATAAAGAGTTCGTCGGTCGCGTCCCCCCTCAGGGGTTTTTCTTCTATAACGCCGAAGACTCCGCAGTCCGCCGCCTTTCGGACGAAGCCAAGTGCGGAAAAATAGATTTTGGAATCAGTGATAATTACAAGGCAGGATGCAAACACTTGAAGTGCGAAAGATCGATAGAATTTGACTTTGTGTTCACCGGACTGAATTTCGGAAAAATCAAAAGCCCGCTGATAGGACGGTATAATGCCCTGAACCTTGTGGGAGCGATCGCTGTATCCATGCAAATGTGTCTTGATTTTGATACGATTTCCGAGGCGGTCAGTTCTTTTTCAGGAATAAAAAGAAGGTTCGAAGTTGCGGGTAAAGTAGGAAACATAGAAGTGATCGAGGATTACGCCCATCACCCGACAGAGATATCCGCAGTAATACAGGCGGCAAAAGATTACGGGAGAGGCCGCATTATTACTGTTTTTCAGCCTCACCGTTACTCGAGAACGCGTGACCTGGCGCAGGATTTTATATATTGCTTTGATGATTCCGATGTTCTGGTATTGACCGATATATATTCGGCCTTTGAAGATCAGAACGAAAAAGCCGAAGCGCAGGATGTTTTCAACAGGATCAATAAAAGCAGATTTGAGGCTATGGATTTTGTTAAGAAAGAACAGATACCCGAATATGTTTCCGGTATTGCCCGGGAAAACGATATAGTCCTTGTACTGGGAGCGGGTGACATCCGGGAGGTAGCTTCTCCGATAGTGGAAATGATAGGGAAAAGTCATGCTAAGTGAAGATGTGAGGAATAGATTACTGGACTTGTGCGAAAGGACCGGAAGCAGTGTTTTCTTTGACAAACCTCTTTCCGCGCACAGCACGATATCTATCGGTGGGAAAGCATCCGCATGGTTTGTTCCTTCATCCCTTGAAGCCTTGCAGGAAGCGAGACTTTTTCTTCAGGAATCCGGGACTCATGCGATTGTTATCGGGAACGCCAGTAATGTCCTGATGC
>JBHIBX010000174.1:0-3372 GCA_046759285.1 Candidatus Omnitrophota bacterium | reverse complement strand
AAAAACAGACACAGGACATGGCTTAAGATAATAGCAATGGTCGTAGTGTGCCTGTTCACCATAAACACGGTCTCCTGGGCATACCCGGGTGGCAAACTGTCCGCACCAAAGACTACCCTCCAGGTCCCATCTATATTCAGCCCCTTAGCACACGAAGGGATAGAGGTTTCTGCCGAATTCCAATTTGAGCTTATTTCTGCGGTAAGGCTTTTCCTTGCCGGGAAAAACTTCAAAGCAGTAAACAGCTACTTGACCGAAGCCTATAGAGATTCGAAAGGCAAAGGAAGAAAGATAACCTTCCTTAAAAAGCCACAGATCAACGACAACAAGAACAAGATAACGGCACAGTTCAAAGTTAAAAATAACGCAGGCGAGGACGTAACTTTTGAGATTGAATATACCAACACGGGGCCAAACAATGACATAGGGGCCTACCAGGATGTTTTCCAAAAAGACGACGTTATCATAATTACAAAAGTGGGATTACTCGCTACCAGACATGAATTGGCTGATAAATTAATAAATTTTGCCAATGATGAAGATTTCAGAGCAAGGTATAACGTAATAAATCACGGTATGGATAAAACTAAGCTTGAGAGGGCAATTTCATTGTTTGGACCTCTTAGCGGACATCAGGTTCTTTGCATAGGGGAGGGCGTAACGATCGGGCCGCTCATTATGCTGCTTAACGGAGCTCGGAAGGTCGTTATTTATGATGTGGATCCTAATATTTGCTCTAATTGGGAGAAATTGATTTCTGCATTTAGAGAAGATTTCAGACACCTGGGAATAGACCTTAATAGCAGCATTACAGTGAAAAGAAGGGATGTCGTTAAAGAGGGTATCGCTGAGGGCGGATTTACCCGAATAGTATGCACGAATCTTTTTAACCCTGCCTCTGCAGGAGTAAATAGGCAGGAATTTGGTCATACTTTGGGACTGACCGATGTAAGAGATATAGAAAGAATAGGCGCGGAAATCGGCCGGGTTTTGCCGCACAAAGACAGCGTGAAAATTTATTATAACATATTTAATCCCGATCCATCCGTTGATAATGAGTCTATAATCGAAGAGGCGGATAGAGCATTCAGGAAAGGTTTTTTGAGCAGTGGATTCACCGTTTCCGAGGAAACATCTGTCTATACCTGGAGAATCAACGAAGAATTGCAAAATAGCGGTGAGCCCGCTGTAATATTAACTTTAAATCCACCCGCCGCCAAAGATACGACAAGTCCAGCCGAATTGTGGCGAGGAATGCCGGTAAAAGGCGTGCGAAGCTTGCTGTATCCTGCTTGCGGCCCTGATGCACGCACAGTCATTAGTGTATTGGAAAATCTTCCGCATGTTGAGGAAATACATCTTGTTGATGATAATTCGCAGCATTCTTTTGATCGCATAAAAGGAGCCTTTCTCCTGGCCGCGGAAAAGCTTGGAAGTCATGTAGATGATACCGGTGAATGTCCAACAAAAGATAATCCTGACATTCTAATGCTGCGCTTTAAAAGCAAAAAAACATCAAAAGTGATAAAGATTTATTTTCATAGGTACGACTATCTTAAGCTGGAAAGAATAAAATGGCTTGAAGCGGGAAGCGACTTAACCATTGTTAAGTTCCCGGGTTATGGAGCTACCCTGACAGCAAGATTAAATAATGCCACTTTTTACCGGAATGTATATGACCATACCAGGCGATATATCTTACTAACATTAACCCTGCCACCTGAAGACAAATCCCTATTGGAAAACTTAGAAATAATCGATTGCAATGTACCGCAAAATCCTGACGGTAGTGTAAGTAGAATACTTTTTCGTGGAGAATATGTTGTTTACCGTAAAAAAGCCAAGGAAAGGGGCTTCCCGGAGACGGAGAGCTTAGTAACTACAGTAGCTAGGTATAAAGACGCGATGGCAGCGGTGCCGGTCGACAATGCAAGGGAAATGAACAGAATTCGGGCTTCTCTGGAGTTAAAGACAAAATTTGAACGAGATATAGTTCCACCCTATTACGCTTTAATGGAGGGTGTAATTAACCTAGCTGATTCCAGCGGAGAAGCTGTTGTTATTTACCCGTTTATGGGGCCGGATATAATTCCCTCTATTTTTAGAGAGACCATCAGCATTAATAACGATGAGCGCGATATAGGGAGAGGCAAGAGTATCTTGAAAAGAGCATTCGGCAAGGACATTCCCTTAAAGATCAGCGATAAAAGCACAATGGGCATAATAAAGGGAGATGCATTAAAAATCGTGAATTACGAATATCTCGAAGACCCTGACCGAAAACCCTGTATTTTTATGATGAAAGGATTTTTATTCATTCGCGATGATCCAGAAGCGGAAAAAGCACTTTTAGCTTACATATTCAATAATTTACGAGAAGGCGATAAGGTGGTGGCATTAACCGCAAACGACGTGACGTTACTTAAAGAGGCCGGGGTAATCAAAGACACTGAACCACAAATTTTGTATTCAGGTGGGCAGATATTTACTTACGAAAATGGTGGAACCAGGAAGACGCGGGCTTTGTTAATGCCGGATGCGGTTTTGTTGCTTGAAAAGAAAGGTGATAGTTTTGTGCAAGTAAACATACCTGAAGTTTTCACCTCTTCACCTGCTGTCGAGTCCGTTGAAGACGAAGAAGATACCGACTCTTTTGGCGACAGCACCCCCGGCTCAACCGACTTGCACGTTAGTGGTATACCCTGGATCGTGGGTGCAGCAATAGGTTATTATTTCGGCGGTGTGATCGGCGCGGCTATAGGTTTTATTCTGGGAGTGCTTGTAGATCATAGGTCGCTTATCTTGAAGTATTTAAACATGCTTCTAAATAGGCAAAAATCGGAAATTGCACCACCCAAGGAAAGCGAATGGAGGTCTCTTGCACATACTGTTACTTTTATCCGGGAACTTTTAAATACCGCAGACGGCCACGATGAAGAATACTATTTAAGATTATTTGACCCCGAGACCTTCGGCCATGAGATGAAAAAGGCATTTGGAGATCGCCAGGTGACCCCCGCCAGGATCGACACCTATATATCAAACCAGGCTACAAGAAAAGAGCAGGCCCTGGTGGAACTCATTGCAAACGCACAGGATGCCACGCTGGGCGAAAAACCCATAGGCCGGTTCGGGGTCGGCGCATACCAGATGTTCCAGGAATTAAAAAGTCCTGAAGATTCGATTGTGGTAACTACCTCTACTGACGGCAAAACAGGCTACAAGCTGACATTTAAGTTAATCGACGGCGTTTTATCCTATAAAACCGAGGTTTCAACGCAAGATGTAGAAAAAGGCACACGGATCAAAGTAAATACGTCTCTTTCTGGGGAGGAAAGGAAGTCAAGACTGGATTATATCAAGCACAAATTG
>JBHIBX010000173.1:0-3419 GCA_046759285.1 Candidatus Omnitrophota bacterium | reverse complement strand
TTATATTTGACGGTTTTCTGCGTGTTTATGCGGCTGATCGCAAGCAGCAGGAGGAAATGCCGCCTATACCTCCGCTTGAACCCGAAGAAGTAGTGGACCTTGTCGAAATAAAACCGCAGCAGTGCTTTACCAAATCTCCTCCGCGCTATTCAGACGCTTCGTTAGTCAAGGTTTTGGAGGAAAAAGGCATCGGCAGGCCTTCCACGTACGCCCCGATCATCAGGACGGTCATCAACCGCAATTACATAAAGCGGATGGGAAAATATTTCCATCCGACGGAGCTGGGAGAGCTGGTCAATACGCTTCTGGTGGATAATTTTTCCCATATTATCGGGGTAGCGTTCACGGCGGATATGGAAAACGAACTTGACGATATCGAGGAAGGGAAGATTAACTGGGTCGCAGTTATGAACGAATTTTATTCGTCTTTCCAGAAGGATCTTGAAAAGGCGAAGGAACGGATGAAGAGCGTCAAGAAGCAGGTGATCGAGACCGACAAGGTATGTCAAAAATGCGGAAGGAAAATGGTGATCAAATGGGGATCACGCGGCAAGTTCCTAAGCTGTTCCGGATTTCCTTCATGCAGATACGCCGAACCGATCACGAGCGGCATTAAGTGTCCCTCGGAGGGATGTGACGGCGAGCTTGTTGAGCGTAAATCCCGAAGGGGAACTTTTTACGGCTGCACGAAGTACCCAAAATGCACGTACACGACAAGGAAACTCCCGCAGGAGGAAATTGAAGATCTTGAAGGCGGGAAAGCCGTGAACGAAAATGTTTGACGATGGAACGTTTTATTGAGAAATTCGTAAATTATTTGAAGGTCGAAAAGAACTATTCGGACCACACCTTGCGGTGTTACAGGTCCGACCTGAAGGAATTCGCGGACTTTCTGGAGAACAAGGACCCAAAAAGCATCACGCATCTTCACTTGAGGCGTTTCCTGGCGCGGCTAAAGCAGAAAAATCATGCGAAACGCACTATTGTAAGAAAATTGGGTGCCATACGGTCCTTTTTCCGCTTTCTCTTCAGGGAAAAGCACATAAAGGCCAATCCGGCGGACAGCGTTTTTACCCCAAAGCTCGATAAAAAACTGCCGGAGTTTCTTGATGCTGACAGGATCATAAAATTGATCACCGCCCCGGCGCGCAATGACGCTGCGGGGCTGAGGGACAGAGCTATTTTGGAGGTTTTGTATTCGACCGGTATGCGGGTAAGTGAGCTGGTCGGCTTGAACCAGGAGGATGTCGATCTTATATCAGGCGCGGCCAAAGTAAGAGGAAAAGGGAAAAAAGAGAGAATCACGGTATTGGGAAAGAAAGCGCAGTCCGCGCTTGATAATTACATGGACAAACGCAAGACCGCCGGTTCCGGCGCTTCAAAAGCGCTTTTTCTGAACAAACTCGGAACACGGCTTACAGATAGAAGCGTTCGGCGCATCGTAAATAAATACATACGCCAGTGCAGTATAGATCAGAAAATATCCCCCCATTCAATCCGGCATTCTTTCGCTACGCATATGCTTAATAACGGCGCTGATCTCAGGAGTGTCCAGGAACTTTTAGGACATAAAAATCTATCGACGACGCAAATATATACGCATCTTGGCACGCGACGGATCAAAGAGATGTATTCAAAAGCGCACCCCCGAGCGTGACTCGTCGGTCGTAAAATAAAAATATGAAGCTGTTATACAATTTATTCTTTTTAATCTTCAGCATCCTTTACGTTCCTTATCTGGTGATAAAGAGAAAGGCTCACCGTGATTTTCCGCAGAGGTTCTCCTTTTTGCCTGAAGAGGTCACGAGTGTCCAAAAACCCGTCTGGATACATGCCGTAAGCGTCGGTGAAGCGGCCCTGGCGGGTAAACTTGCGGTACTGATGAAGAAGCGTTTTCCTGAAGTCCCGATCGTCGTTTCGACAACGACGAAGACCGGCAATGATATGGCGCGCAAATTCAGGAAGGATGCCATCGACGCGGTCTTTTATTTTCCGCTCGACCTAAGTTTTGTAGTCTCCAGGGTCATCGCGCTGGTAGACCCGCGTCTTTACCTGATGGTAGAGACGGAGCTCTGGCCGAATCTTTTGGAAGAGCTTTATTCAAGGGGCGTTCCTGTCGTTCTTGCCAACGGCAGGTTGTCAGACGCATCCTTCGCCAATTACAGGAAAATAGGCTTTATCATGAAACGGGTCCTCAGGACTATAGATCGCTTTTGCATGCAATCGGAAAAGGACGCGGAGAGGATCAAGCGGCTGGGCGCTCCGGAGGATAAAGTATGCGTGACGGGCAATATCAAGTTTGACGAATTGGCCGGCCCACTTGAGTCCGGCGCGTTTTGTAAAGAAGATCTCGGATTCGGCGAGAATGACGAAGTAATAGTCGCGGGCAGCACGCATTTTCCGGAGGAAGAGGCGATAATCGATGTATATGAAAAACTTAAAGTCAAAAGAGCCGCCTTAAAACTGGTGCTTGCCCCCAGGCATATAGAAAGGACCGACGCCATAAAAGCGTATGTTGAAAGGTCCGGAGCGAGCTGGTGCCGGTTTTCAGATATTCTTTCCGGAAAAAAGGTCAACCCCACTGAAAAAGATATCGTCCTGGTGGATACCATCGGACACTTGAAGGATATTTATAACATCGCGACCCTGATCTTCGTAGGAGGGAGTTTGGCGAAAAAAGGAGGACAGAACCCTATCGAAGGTGCCAGGTGGGGCAAAGTCGTTGTTTTTGGTCCGCATATGTTTAACTTCAGGGAAGTAGCAAGTATTTTCGCGGAAGGGGGCGGAGCGGTAAAAGTCAGGGATAAAGAACAGCTTAAAACAGCGCTGGAAGAACTTCTGGAGAATGTCGATAAAAGAGAGAGGATGTCCGCAAACGCGAAAAGGATTATTGAAAGAAATTCCGGAGCGCTGGAGAAGACCCTGGAAAAAATAGAGAAATATTTACGATGATCTCAAGATTTAAACTGTATATTCTGAGCATTATGGAGGACAGGCGGTCAGGAGTTTTCGCCGCCCTGATAAAGGGTTTATTGCGCGTTCTTTCGTGGCCTTACGCCCTCGCGATAAGAATTGTGGATTGGGCTTATCGTTCGGGGTTCAGGCGCGTGCACAAGATCAAAGATGCGCCTGTTATCAGTGTAGGGAACATCACACTGGGAGGGACCGGCAAAACGCCTTTTACCATATTTCTGGCGAATTACCTTTCAAGTGTGGGAAAAAAGCCGGCGGTTCTGGTAAGGGGGTACGGGAAGGACGAGCGGAAGATGCTCAGGGACGAGCTGCCCGATGTCGCGATCTTTGTTGGACAGGACAGGGTTGCCAGCGCGCTGGAAGCTATCAGAGACAAGAGAGACGTCCTCCTTCTCGATGACGGTTTCCAGCACCGCAAAATAAATCGAAATGTAGATATAGTGTTA
>JBHIBX010000172.1:0-3421 GCA_046759285.1 Candidatus Omnitrophota bacterium | reverse complement strand
AGAACTCATGTCAGTATCGGATCTGATGATAACAAAGGCTGGTGGAATAAGCGTAACAGAAGCACTCGATGCACGCCTCCCTATGATTCTTTTTGCTTCCATCCCGGGCCAGGAAATATGGAACGAGCGATTACTTGTGGCAAACGGGGCCGCCGAGAAGGCCGCGAAGGTCGAAGACCTGCCCGTTATGGCCGACAGGATCCTTTTGTCCGATGAGGAAGCTGAAAGTTTGAGGGCGGGTATCGATAAGATAAGGCAACCGGACGCCGCTGAAAAGGTAGCCAACCTGGTGATGGAGGACATTAAAGATGAATAAAAAGGAAGTGGAGAGTCTTTTTAAGGGCATAAAAGATGCTATCAGATCCGAAAAACTGGCCGGCATAGAAGAGATATGCCTTTCCGCATCTAAAAAGAAAGGTATGACGGTCAAAAAACTTGAAAAGATAGTTCTTGAATGTCACCGCTGTCCGCTTGCCCATACGAGAACGAATGTCGTTTTCGGGGAGGGTAACCCGAAAGCGGATCTGATGTTTATCGGAGAAGCCCCCGGGGGCGAAGAAGACAGGCAGGGCAGGCCTTTTGTCGGACGCGCCGGACAACTCTTGACGAAGATCATAGAATCCATAGGTCTTAAAAGAGAAGATGTTTATATCGCCAATATCCTCAAATGCCGCCCGCCGGGGAACAGGAACCCCCTGCCCACGGAGATCGCCACGTGCAGTCCTTATCTTGAAAGGCAGATCGAGCTTATAAAACCGAAGGTAATATGCGCGCTTGGAAAATTCGCCGCCCAGACCCTTTTAAATACAGAAACACCTATCAGCAGATTGAGAGGCAAGTTTTATGATTACCACGGCACCAAGCTGATGCCCACGTACCATCCGGCGTATCTCTTACGAAACCCCGGAGGAAAGAAGGATGTGTGGGAAGACATGAAGCAAGTGGCGAAAGAACTGGGACTGAAACTCCCGCCAAAGAAAAGGGGTAAGCGTTAAGGGGTAAGATGAGTGCTAAATATGTTGAGGTAATTACAAGCCTGCCCATAGACCGTACTTTTCAGTATAAAGTAACAGGAAGCGAGAGTTTTTCGCCTGATATTGGGAAAAGAGTTTTTATCCCATTTAGAAACAAAAAACGGGTCGGCTATATAGTAAAAATAGAGGAAAAACCTGTGGTCTCCGAGCCCAGGTCCCTCATAGATATCATTGACGAAGAGCCGATTTTTTCGGATGAGATGATCGATCTGGCCCGGTGGATAAAGGACAGGTATTTCTGTTCGTGGGGCGAGGCGCTTGAGGCGATGATACCCGGAGTTCTTAAAAGGGGCAAGGTTTCCGCTATTTCCCGTGTTAAAGAAAAGCGCAAAAGAATTGAACCGACAAAACCCCACACACCAAATGCGGAACAGAAAAAAGTTCTCGCTGATATCAACAAGTACCTTAATGAGGGCAGACACGAAGTCTTCCTCCTTCACGGCATAACAGGAAGCGGAAAAACCGAGATATACCTGCAGGCAATGGAGAACGTCTTGGCAAAGGGGAGATCCGGCATAATGCTTGTGCCGGAAATATCACTTACACCGCAGACGGTCGAACGATTCGCTTCGAGGTTCGGCAGTCAGGTAGCGGTTTTTCACTCAAGAATGCTCCAGAGCGCGAGGTTCAAGGAATGGAAAAGGATCCGGGAAGGCAAAGCAAAGGTCGTGGTAGGTCCCCGTTCGGCGGTATTCAGCCCCTTTAAGGATCCGGGGATATTTATTGTGGACGAGGAGCACGAACCCAGCTACAAGCAGGAAGACGTGCCGAGATATCACGCGCGCGATGTAGCGATAGAAAGAGCGAAAAAGGCGAACGTTCCCGTTATACTTGGCAGCGCGACCCCGTCTCTTGAATCGTATCACAAGGCCATGATAGGAGAATACCGGCTTGTGGAGCTGACGCAGAGGATCAAGGAAAAGGAGCTCCCCAGGGTCAAGCTGGTCGACATGAGAATGGAATTCGGCACAAGGACCGGCAGGCAGATCATCTCGCATGTTATGGAAGACGTATTGCGCAAGGATCTTTCAAAAAAGCAGCAGGCGCTTATCTTTCTTAACAGGAGGGGTTTTTCAACGTTTGTGAGCTGTCGCAAGTGCGGACATGTAGTAAAATGCGATAAGTGCGATTCACCCATGGTCTTTCATAAGCAGAAAAACGAACTTATATGCCACTATTGCAACAGGAGGATCCCTCCGCCTGAGATCTGCCCGGCCTGCGACCAGGACTATCTTATGTATAAAGGCACCGGGACGCAAAGAGTAGAATCGGAGCTTAAAAAGATCTTTCCGGAAACGAAGATCGCGCGAATGGATTCGGATACCATGACAAAACGAGGCGCGCATGACCGCGTGCTTGGCGAATTCAAAAAACACAAAATCGATGTTATCGTGGGGACGCAGATGATCGCCAAGGGACTGGATTTTCCGAAAGTTACGCTTGTCGGTGTGGTATCCGCGGATGCAAATTTAAATCTGCCCGATTTCAGATCCGGGGAAAGGACATTCAACCTTATCACACAGGTCGCTGGCAGGGCCGGGCGAGGGGATCTCGGCGGAGAGGTCATCGTCCAGACCTACACGCCGGAACATTATGCCGTAAGCTTTGCCGCGAAGCACGATTACCATGGATTTTATGATAAAGAAATAATATCGCGCCGGGAACTTCTCTTTCCGCCCTTTGTGCATCTTGTAAAGATAACGCTGAGGGGGAGAAAGGAAGAGAATGTCATTAAGATCACCGGCCGCTTGACGGAGCGTCTTACGAAAAAAATACCCGGCATAGATATTCTGGGCCCGGTGCCATCGCCTATATTGAAACTCAGAGGGTATTATCGCTGGAACGTCATCGTAAAAACAAAGGACAGGGACGGGACTATAAAGAACTTGCGGGAAGTGCTGAAGGGGTTCCGCAAGGGCGCGGGCGTCTTCATGGCAGTAGACGTCGATCCTATAACCATGTGACACCTATGTCATCCCGAGCGAAGCGAGGGATCTAATTCAAGGAGAAAACATGAATATTGTGTTCTTCGGGACAGGCCAGTTCGGTATTCCGGCACTGAAGAAGCTGCTTAAAAGCACGCATGAAATAGCAGCAGTTGTTACGCAGCCGGACCGCAAGAAAGGTCGCGGATGGGGCGTGCAGCCGACGCCTGTAAAAGCCTTTATAGAACAATCGGCTCCGGCTGTCGAAGTGCTTCAGCCGGAAGATGCCTCTAGCGCGGAATTTATAAATCATCTTAAGGCAAAGAAGCGGATGTATTCGTCGTGATCGATTACGGCCAGTTTTTGAAAAAAGAACTGCTGGAGGTGCCTAAAAAGTTCTGTGTAAATCTGCATCCTTCGCTTTTACCCAAATACAGAGGGGCAGCGCCCGTGAACTGGGCA
>JBHIBX010000171.1:0-3423 GCA_046759285.1 Candidatus Omnitrophota bacterium | reverse complement strand
ACAAGAAAAATTTCTTCATAAACTGCTCCTTTTTTCGCAGAAACTCTGCAAACAATTTTTATTATTATTTAAAAGGTAAACTTATCCTCAATTCTGAAAGATAGCACATAAGTATATTATAGTCAATTATTATTATTTACTTTCTCTTATGTAAATAAGGCAAAAAGGTAGATATTTTAAGGCCGTCTTTTGTCTCACTTGCGGTAACCGCACCGTATTCTGCGGTCGTATAAACTATCGTTCCCTGCTCTTTGAATGTCTTTATTACCTCTTCATTCACGTAGCCGCTGGTAGTTGATATGACTGCGTTTTGGCAGTCGGTTTCGCGGAAAAATTCTTTTGCAATGGTCATGTCACCCACTCTTCCACCATGGTGTGGGACTTTTACAAGGTCTGACTTGAGGAGAGAGCCGAAACGCAGCATATCTTTCATAGCTACCGAACCCGCATCGGCGCAAAACAGGATACTATTGTCATCGTTTGTAACAGCTTTTACAACAATCGAATCGTTATTGGGGTCTCCGTATAATTCTGTTTGCGGAGGATTGAAGCAATAGAACTTTGCCCCCGGCAGGCCTTCTATTATGTCTCCCCTTTCGGCCTTTAGGCGCTGAATATTTTTATTTTTTATAATGTCCTGGAACTTTTCGTAAAGTTTTTTATCAAATCCTTCCCCTACTCTGCCACCTCCATCAATAACGGCCCTTACGTTAAAGTTTTCTAAAATATATATAAGCCCTCCAAGGTGATCCTCGTGATCGTGAGTAAGAAGAACACAGTCTATCGTTCTTATTCCGTTCTGCCAGAAATACGGAGCTAAGACATTTCTTCCGGCGTCGCTTCCCGTCCACTTGCCGCGCGAGCCTCCGTCAATCACCATCACACTCCCATCCGGAAACTCAAGGACAGAGGCGTCTGACCTTTTCACGTCAAAAAAAGTCGTCCGGAAATCTTTGGGCGGCTCGCGAAAAACTTCTTCCCAGAGAAAAAGATTAGCGGCAAAAACAAAAAATATCAGTATGAGCTTTCTGTATTGCTTATTCTTTTGAAATAAAATTATCGTTCCGACCAGTGTTGAGAAATAAATAACAATTAATAATGCATTTGGCGAAGGAACCCTTATAAAAGAAAAAGGCACTTGGGTAAAGGCCTGCATAATGCCGGTAAAAAGCTGAACAATAAGACTTAAAACGCCTGAAACAATCCCCGCTAACGGCAGAAGCGCTGCAAAGGAACCGGCTAAAAGAAGGATGAAACCAAGTATGATAAGAACAAATAGAACAGGAACAGCGATAAGATTCGCGAAAAATACTGAAGGCGTTATGATCCTGAAGTAGGAAGCTATCACAGGTATCATGCCCACCCATACTGCCAGTGACAAAGAAACTGACTTTAACAGGAATCTTCGCGGCATGACTCCAAAGAGAGCGTCAGTAAGGGGAGTTACATAAATGATGGAAAGAACCGCCATGTATGAAAGAATGAACCCTGCCTGAAAAAGCTGGCCCGGCTGGAAAAAAATTATAAGAAGGGCTGAGATGGCAAGGGTGTTTACTACGTCTGTCTTCCGCCCAAGCATGAGGCCCAGAAGAACGAACGAACCCATGATGGCGGCGCGAAGAGAAGACGGACGGGCGCCGGCGAAGATGGCGAAGGCGCATATGCCAATAATTGTCAGGATGTATGCCAGATTCCTGGGAAAGCACACAAGCCGCAAAAGACTTACTAAGACAAGCGCCAGGATACCTATATGCAGGCCGCTTACAGCTAAAATGTGCATGGTCCCCGTCTTTATGAAGATGTCGTTTGTCCTATCCGTTATATCTCCCCTCTGGCCAAGAATGACTGATTTAACCACTGCCTCAGGAGTTCCGGTCAGGTATCTGTTTATTACTTTGGAAGCCTTGTCTCTTGCGCCAAAGAGAAAGCGCTGAAGAGCGATAACGGGTGAAGTGCTAACCCCTGTTTTAAGATAGTAGTCGCCTTTTCGTGAATACATTACGGCATGAATGCCGTTTCGGGAAAGATACGTTTTATAATCAAAGCCTGCGGGGTTTCTTTTGCCACGTGGGATAGAGACTTTTCCGCCGATGGCAAGTTCATCTCCTATTTCTGGATACTTATTTTCCTGGAAAAGATTTATTAAAACTGATCCGGTAATGTTAAACTCCCTTTTTCCAATAAGCAGCTTATCGGCATCGAAAGAAAACTTCTGGTGGCGGGCATAAAATTCACCCTTATGCTCCGGATCACTCGTAACAGTCCCGTAGAGAACAGCTTCCCGGGGCTTGTCTGTAATAAATTTACTTATATCATTATCAGCGGGTGTTATTGAAGTCGTATATCTAAAAATGCCGAGAAGAAAAAAGAAAAGATAAAGAAAAGGAAAAAAGTATTTCTCTCTTTTAAGAGCTGCTATCAACAAAAGGAAAGCTAAGAAAAGAGCGATGATAATGGCGGGGACGTAACTGGCTGAAGGAAAGCCGGTAAGGCCCAAGGCGGCGATACCGACAAGGAAAGCTATTATTGGAATGAAGAGCGGGCGTCTCATTCGAACTTTATGTATTCTCGGATCTTTTCGAGTTTCTTTTCGCCTATGCCTTCTATGTTCAAAAGATCGCTTTCGGTCCCGAAGCTTCCGCGGGAGTTCCTGTATTCGATGATCCTTAAAGCGTACACCTCGCCTATTCCGGGAATGGTCTGGAGCTCTTCAGCCGTGGCGGTGTTGATGTTGACTTTCCGCCCTTCTTTGAGTATTGTTTCGACCTCTGTGAGGGTGATCTTTTCTTTCACGCCTTCTTTTATTATCATGATCCTCGGACGCAGGCGTGTCTGTTTCATGTAGAGAATAAGGGCCCCTATAAGAAAAAAGAGGGATAAAAAGACAAGAAAGTTCTTTTCGGGTTTAGTTAAATTCATTCTTTTTCGCCGACTTCCAGCTGGTAAAGATCGGCGCGCGTTCCTGTGATCCAAAAGTGCTCTCCATCCCAGGTTATGCCTGTCGCATCAGGCGCAGGAGAGCGGAATGAACCCACGATCTTAAAAGTCTCGACGTCTATCTTATATACTAACTGGCTGTACCAGCTTGTAATCCATAGGTGACTCCCGTCCCAGGCAAGATGGGCCGGCTCGTGTATCCTCTTAATACGCATCTTGCGAAACATGCGCTCGTTCTCATCAAGTTGCATAAGGTGATATGTGGTCCCCATGCCCCTGGTCCAGGTTATCATATAAAGATTTTCACCTGTCCAGACGACTCCGGCAGGATGAGCAGGATCAAGTTCTATCTCGTATTCAACGGACATCTTGCCCTCTTTTATTGTTACGCGGTAGATCTTCTTAGCTTCCCAGTCTGTCAGCCAGAATGTACCGTCGCCATAAGCGGTTATTCCTTCGGTGAAAGTCCCTATCGATTTTATTTCA
>JBHIBX010000170.1:0-3427 GCA_046759285.1 Candidatus Omnitrophota bacterium | reverse complement strand
ACATATCCCGTCGTTTTCAGTCGATCTTTAAGCAAAAAGGCATAAAGGTTCACACTTCAAGCTCCATTGAAGATAAAGCAATAAAAAAAGAGGAATACGAAAAGATCCTTGTTGCTGTTGGAAGAATCCCTTCAACTTCTGACATCGGCCTGGAAGAAGTAGGAGTAAAAACAGACGAGAAGGGATTTATCCGGGTAGACGCGAAAATGCGAACAAGCGCAGAAAATATCTACGCCGCCGGAGATTGTCTGCCGGGCCCGATGCTGGCTCATTCCGCTTACGCGGAAGGAGAAATAGCGGCTGAGGCGGCCGCCGGCGGAAAGCCGAAAGCGTTAGATTACGATTCTGTTCCAAACGCCACTTATACGGATGTTCAGGTAGCGAGCGTCGGATTAACTGAAGAAGAAGCCAAAGAAAAAAATCTTGCCTACAAGGCGGGAAAACAGCTTTTTAAAGCCAACGCAAAAGCCATAATCAATTCCGAGACGGAAGGGTTTATAAAGATCATTGCTGAGGGAAAATCGCACAAGATCCTCGGGGTCCATATTATCGGCTCCCACGCGACAGAACTTATACACGAATTTGCCCTCGCGAAGAGGGTAGGGCTTAAAGTAGAGGATATAGCAAAAACAGTTCACGCCCATCCGACATTTTCCGAGACTGTTGTAGATGCTGCCAAGGCCGTTTTCGGCAAACCCATCCACGGTTAGTAATTCCTAACTCCCGTTATCTCCGCAAAAGCGAGGATTTAATAAAATTACCCTAACCAGATGTCATCCCTGCGAAAGCAGGGATTTATGTAGATTCCCGCTTCCGCGGGAATGACAAACCCACTCCAAAAGTTGCCTTTTGATTCCCCTTATGGTAAGCTTTAAGCAAATAGAAAGTTAGTTATTTCTCTTTACTTTTTAAGGCGGTGCGCAATGGGTAGATTTTTTTATCTAGAAAATTTAGCCAAGATTATCGCGAAGGTTCTCTTTTTTATTGTCTTCGTGATAGCGCTCAGACTAGGCACCGATTCTACGATATTGCCGATGGAGGGCGTAGCTTCTTGGTATTATGAACACTCCCCGGGCATCAATTACGTGACCTCGAGCAAGGAAGTTTTTGACGATGACGAGATGACCTGCGCCACATGGGATTTTCCCTTCGATACAATGCTTGAGGTAACTAATGTCCGGAACGGCCAAAAGGTATTAGTCCGGGTGAATGATAGGGGGCCTGCCAAAAGATTATACCGCAAAGGGCGCATAATAGACCTCACAAAAGCCGCTTTTAAGCAAATTGAAGATCCAAAAAGGGGACTCGCCAGAGTAAAAATTCGCGTCACCAAGTAAAAAATATTTGTCTTTTCCGCCATTTACCCTTATAATTATTTCAGAATGAAGTATCGTTTAGGAATCTATTGTTTATTGTTGCTCCTTTTGACCTCATGTACGACCGCGCGTGTCTCTGGACCTTCCGTTACCACAGTTCATGAGCCTACCGGTCCTGCAGGTTTTACAGCAGGCAGAGCGTATCATACCGTTGCTCCCGGCGAAACCCTCTGGCGTATAAGCAAGATGTATGATGCCGATGTCGAAACCATCAAGGAAGCCAACCGCATAAGGAACGTCAAGAAGGTCGAGATCGGCCAGAGATTATACATCCCCGGCGCCTCCCCCAGGAAAAACGTGATAACCATGTATCCCAACAGGAGGTGGAAGTACATAATCGTTCACCACAGTGCGACCAACAAGGGCAATTCCATGCAATTTAATAGGTCCCACCTCAGGAGGGGATGGGAGGGGGTAGGTTATCATTTTATTATCGACAATGGCACATACGGCAAAGACGATGGGCAGATCGAGACCGGACCTCGCTGGACAAAACAGCGCAGAGGCGCCCATTGCAAAGCCAGAAAAATGAACAAAAAGGCGATAGGGATATGCCTCGTCGGGAACTTTTCGAGAAGCAAACCGACCAAGAAGCAGATGGAATCACTGACATACCTTGTCAATAAATTGCGCAAGTACTACAGGATCCCGAAAAAACGCGTCCTGGGCCATGGCCAGGTGAG
This sequence comes from Candidatus Omnitrophota bacterium, assembly GCA_046759285.1. Lineage (GTDB taxonomy): Bacteria > Omnitrophota > Gorgyraeia > Tantalellales > Tantalellaceae > JBHIBX01. Next base: position 1,368 of record JBHIBX010000170.1, on the reverse strand, counting down.
AGGGGCAAAAACCGAATGCCCCGGCAAGAGATTCCCATGGAGAAGTTTCAAATCCTCCCTCTAATTACCTTGACTTTTTTTTCAGAAGATTTAAAATGGGTATTGACTCATAAATAAACGTATAGTTTGCTATGAGCATATACTCACAATAACCTCGTATTAACTTTGGGCATATACTCAAATGAAGAAAAACAGAGGAAGACCGAGAAAGAAAAAGATAATCCGCGAGCAGCCCAGGATCGATCATTTCAGTCCAAGGGGACGCCCGGGCAGGCCTGAAGAGTCCGTGATCACGATCGAAGAATACGAAACGATTCGCCTGGCCGATCAGCTTGGCTTGCCCCAGAAAAAAGCCGCCCAGATGATGGGCATCTCACAGCAATCTTTCAGCCGTATAATCAGGAACGCCAGGAAAATGATCGCCGACGCTATAGTAAACGCAAAGATCATACGCATCGAAGGCGGCGATTATATCAATAAGCGCTCCCTGGATATAGCTCATAAGCTAAAAAGAAAAGAAATAAACTGATCTTGATTTTGTATTTGATGTATAAATATGATAAAATACACCTAAATATTCAATGTTAACTTTTAGGGGAAGGTTATGGCTACATTTGATATACAAGGGTTCTTACAGAAAATATACCTGCGCATAGTCCTTTTAATGGCTATTGTTGCGATAGCCATTATGTGGGCAGCATTTGATCATTATTTAAGAGCGCCCGGAAAAACAGCGCAGATTATAACGCTTGGCCTGTTTATCGGCATAGTCGTCACCGTATTTCTGGTGCATCTGGATCATACCCTTAGGACCGAAACCGGAATAAAATATTACGCCAAAATGCCGTTTATCGGAGAAATACCTCCTGCGCTTAAAGAAGATGCAAACAAAAGAATCATAGACAAGATCGTTGATGTCAAGCCCGAGGCCCCCATGTCTGAAACTTTCAGGAATATTCGGGTGAACTATATATTTAGTGCGGCTCTTGAGAGCGCTCCGCCTGAGGTCATAATGGTAGGGAGTTCTCTTTTTGCCGAGGGAAAAAGCTTTGTCGCGTCCAATCTGGCAATAACATTTGCAAGGGCAAAAGAACCTACACTTCTTATTGATGCAGATATGAGAAGGGGGGAATTAGGGGATTTTTTCAAAGTGGGTACCGGAAAGGGCCTGTCCAATTACTTGTTTGGCAAAGCCAGCTTTGACGAATCTCTGGCTTCTACAGACATCAGAAATCTAACACTGCTTCCGTCAGGTCCGCATGTGGAGGACCCCTCAGAGCTGTTAAAATCCGAAAAATTGAGCGAACTTATGAAGAAAGCCAGGCCCAAGTTTAAGAGAATAATTGTAAATATCCCGGCCATTCTTGA
>JBHIBX010000169.1:0-3483 GCA_046759285.1 Candidatus Omnitrophota bacterium | reverse complement strand
GGTAAGCGCCAGATTCTGCCGGTATCCTCCCCGCATCGCAGTTACTCTTTTCTGGAGGGTGGCAAGGACGTCTTCCCTACCGAAAAACTTTTTACCAAAAACCGGTTCAATAAACATTGCAAAATTTGTCATTCCCGCGAACGCGGGAATCAATTATATAAATATTAAAAATTACAGGTGAGAAACATTTTATTTATTTTGAGTGGCTGTGTCAATAAAGATGTGTATTATTTTTTATTATTTTTTTACCTTTTAATAATTTTTTTCTCTTGGCAAAATGAAAATATGGGGACAGGTTTAAGCTGGACTCTACGCTACTACAGTAAACCTGTCCCCGAACGGTCAATGTCGTGTTTACAAACCTGAAAAATCTGGATCTCGGGCGCAAATCGTTTAAAAAGAGGGATCAATCTGTCGTCATCATCGAAAAAAATATCAATTTTGTTTTCCTGACTGTACCTGATCTTCTGCCAGACGAACTTCTGGTAGTCGTCAAGGTCAGCATGCGGGCAATCATCCACCTCTCCTTCCTGTTTAGGAAGATGGTAGATCAAATCATACGCGATGCCGCCGGACGTGAGGTCATCCAGCGTCCTTTGCCTGTCAAAATCGGTGCGGGGACGCGTCGTGACGACATGGACCTCGTGGCCCTTTTCTTTCGCGGCGCGTGAAAGGAGACTAAAAAATTCCGGTTGTCTCATTATTGTATCATCAACATCAAGCCCTATTTTCACCTTTTAATCTCCGCCTTTTTCTTCCGTATACTCTCTGGTGTCCGGATAATAACCGCCATAACCTCTTTCGAGCATTTCCTGATACAATCTATCATTATGCACAAAATACCACCGGACACCCAATGCTGAGATAATGATCAGCAATAAAAGCAAAATAGTAGGAGCAACTCTTAATTTCGTAGCAGCTTCTTCAGGATTGGTCCCTTCTTCTTCGCATGGCACTTTGCATTCTTCTTCTTTAGCAAGTTTCTCGCCGCAAAAAAGACACGCTCCCCATGTGTCGTCGTACTTCCTCAGGCATGTTTCGCATTTCTTCATGGTTCCTGCCCCTCCCCTGGCTTTTCGTCGAGCCTGTAACCACTTTTTTCCCATGCTTCTCTCAAGACCGGGTTCCTGCGAAGATATTCATCGACTGTTTGCTTGGGGACCTTGTTAAACGGACAAGAAAAGTCAACGCAAAAAGGACAGAAAAACGCACCCCTTCCGACGAAGAAGGTAATCGTTCCGAGTGCAGTCCCCGATAGAATTATAACAAGACCCAAAAGGGCGTACAGGCCGTAACTTTCATATCTATAAAGAATATAATAGATTCCGTAAGCCTGACAAGCTAAGGGAAAAGCCGCAAAAGAAAAATAACCCAATACTTTCAACGTTTTCCCGAAAGCGCCGGCAGGTCTTGGATGATGCCCCCAGATCTCAGGAAGCGCATGACCGCCGATGCAATGTATAAACCATTTTTTTCTGGGGTAAACGGGATGACGGAAACCTCGGATGCCCATTATAAACGATAAAAAATACCCCAGGACCAAAACAACATACGTCCTTAGCATCCACCGGATCCCGGTCAAAAGCTCCGTGAATAAAACACCAAAAATGGCGATTGTTACATAAGGCAGAAAAAGCACCATGAAGCCTGTAAGCAACTTCTGGTCCCATTCGAGGTTCAGCGTCTTGGATAGATCAGTTGGTTTTTCCATATTACATCCCACGCCTTTCCTGCTATTTCAATTTCTTGAGCGACTCTTCAATGAATGCCGGAAGGTCGCCCGGATGCCGGCTTGTGACGAGATTTCCATCCACGACGACTTCCTGATCCAGATATTCGGCTCCGGCGTATATAATGTCTTGCTTGATCGATTTCCAGCCGGTGGCTTTGCGGCCTTCCAGCGCCTGGGCGGTTATCAAAAGCTGCGCCCCATGGCATATTGCAAAGACCGGCTTATTGTTTTTCATGAATTCTTTCGTAAAATCTACAACCCTTTCGTCAGCCCTTAGTTTGTCCGGAGAATAACCGCCGGGGATGAGGAGCGCGTCAAAATTACCCGCCGAAACACTTGTCACTTTCTTGTCAACTTTAACAGGCGTGCCTTCTTTTTTCCCTTTTACTTCGACCTCTTCTTTCAGGCCGATGTGAACCAATTCGTGTCCGGCATCTTTAAACGCCTTTGCCGGCTCAACGTATTCGGAATCTTCGAATAAATCAGTAATAACAACAGCGATCCTTGCCATTATCCCCTCCTATCTTCATGATTCACCGAAAATGTCAGACGCCTGCTTCTCTTTCTTGTGTCCAAGAGCTGCTTCTACGTAAACGATATTAGCGAAATTATAAAACCTGCTTCCTGTAACGCCGGCAACTTCCACATAATCGTCCCCTACGGTTTTTACCTTGCCCGCGTAGCCCTTTTTCTCGCCAACGGAGACGTAAACCTCGATCCCCTTCTCCTGGTACTCTTTCAAAACACCCGTTAAACTCGCCATAAAACCCTCCCTCATTCTAAGGTAAGCACAGTCTCTTTGTTCTGATAGAATAAGATAACTTTGTTTCTGGTAATCTTGACGACTTTAGCGCCGTCTACGATATCTTCTACGCTGACTATGGTGTTATTAACGATAGCTTTGGGGGCCTCAGAGCTGTATATTATTCCCGTCAACTTGAACCGGGATCTTTTCACTTTCTTTTTTTTCTTTGCCGGCGGCGGTTGCCTCTTCATGACTGACTTCATAATCGTAACGAATCGGTCCGGTCCGATATAACCCCGGATCTTCTCAACGACTACCCCTTTATCGTTAAGAAAAAGCGTGGTCGGATATGCCTTTATGTTGTATTTTCGTACTAGGTCCCTGCGCTTGTCCCCGTTTACCTTCACGCACACAAAACCCGAGGCGGAGTTGTTTACCGCCCTGTCGCCGTAAGTATCCGCGTCCATTTTTTTACACCACCCGCACCAATCCGTGTAGAAATCGACGAGAACAGGTTTTCCTTCACTGCCCGCCTTCTTAAGGGCAACCTCCAGGTCATATTGCCAGAAAATAGCATGAAGGGTGCCCGCGAAAGACGAGCACAGTAAAATCAGTGACAAGAATATTTTGATGTGATGGGTTTTCATAAATTCTGGAGCGAGCGAGGGGAATCGAACCCCCGTAGCCAGCTTGGGAAGCTGGAGCACTACCATTGTGCTACGCTCGCTAGAATTTCGTTAGTTTTTCAAAGTGCCTGTATCTGTTTCTCACGTCTTTTATCGACGTTTTTACAAGACCTTCAACGCTGAATCTTTCGACGGTGAACGACGCTAATATGCTACCGTAAACAAGTGATCTTCTCAGGGCACTGTCGGTTACTTTGGGTTTCTGAGAAAGGTATCCCATCATGCCGCCCACAAAGGTGTCCCCTGCTCCTGTCGGGTCGCTTATCTTCTCCAAGAGGTACGCAGGAACCACGAACCTGAGGCCCCTTGAAAAGAAAAGG
>JBHIBX010000168.1:0-3548 GCA_046759285.1 Candidatus Omnitrophota bacterium | reverse complement strand
CACCTTGCCGCCACGAAAATAACAGAAGCCGCAAGATTCTACGCGAAATTCACGAAAGTCGAGATAAAAGGGAACCCCCATTACGCGCGTTATCTCTTTTACTATTTCGCCAGCCATTTGAGGATAATACCTAAGATAAGTTTTCTCATCGACACTTCCAAAGAGTTCAAAAAGAAGATGAAGGCCGTTGAGTGTTACCGGTCGCAGTTTATTGATAATCCCAAAAACCGCGTTGTCTTCGACTATCTTGACCGCCAGAATGGCTATCTCGGAAAGCTTATCGGCGCCGATTACGCTGAAGCCCTTTTTTCGAAAAAGATGTTCAGAATAGAAGACATATCCGTTTTCGCATGAAGAAAAAACTCCTCAAACCCCCCGAGAAAAGCGGCGAGCTTCTTGTCCTGCCTGAAACAGGTGAATTTTTGAGCCACGTGAGCGATAAGAGTAAAGTCGGAGTATGCCACCAGCCATATTTTTTTAACCCCGGGATAAGCGCGAAATTCATCTTTCTGGATGATCTGCCATACGGCGAAAAAAAGATAATATTCCATGATACGGATAAAACAAAAATAGGAGCTAATGTCCCCTCCTTCGAGGGTTTTTCAAAAACTGTTACTCTTTTAGATGATGAACGTGCGCTTTACGACTACCCGACGCCGGAGAAAAAAGTTTTTAATGACTTTTTCTCCGCTATGGAGAAAGAGCTTGATAGGTTTCTTCCCGCCGGTAATGAATCCGTCCTTTCAAATCTTCGCACCTTTAAAGAGATCATTTTGGAGAATACCGCCAGGCCGCTTCTTAAAGAAGCGCTGGCGGAAAGCTTCATGCAGTTTTATGGCATCCAAAGGGGTTACTGTTTTCTTACCGATCTTATAAAGGGCGGCGAATTTGAAGATTTTTTCCTTAAGATCTATAAAGAAGGCGAAAAGTTCCGCCGGATTTTTAACGAAGCTCTGGACGAATACAGAAAAGAATACAAATTCAGGTTCAAGCATTTCCCGTTTCCCGCGCTTGAAGAAGGGGAGCTTCCTTTCTGGATAATAAAGGACGGAAAAAGGGAAAGATGTTTTGAAAGCAGCATTAAGCCTGAAGATCTTGGCAAGGTAACCGTTTTCCCGAGAGGTTCGACATTGACGCTTTTCCTGAGGCTTTACAAGCTTGATTTCTTTATTCACGGTATCGGTGGAGCGAATTATGTATGGGTTGTTAACAGAGTCATTGAAAGATTTTTTAAGCGAGAGGTTCCACTTTTGGCGGTTGTGAGCGGGACTTTTTTATTGGAAGGCCTTAAAGAGCGAGAGTTTTCCTATTTTTTCTTTGATCCGGAAAAAATCAAGCAACTTATCCACAGGGTAACCGGGGTTTAAACCCCGGCTACTTTGTGGATAACTTTACAACGATATCCTTCACGATCTCGTCCGGTGTCGAGGCGCCGGCCATGATCCCCACCTTTTTGGCGCGTTTAAACCACGCTTGTCTCATATTCTTGGCCGATTCTATCCAGTACGTCTTTTTATTGATCTTTTTAGCGATCTGGTAGAGCCTTTTAGTATTGGCGCTAGTAGGGGAGCCGACGATAAGGACAAGGTCGTTCTTCTTCGGGAGGGACTTTATTTCTTGCTGTTTGATGACTGTAGTACGGCACGTTGTATTGTAAAGTTTAACGCGCGGGATGATTTTCTCAAGGCGCTCCATTATATTGGTTATGTTTTCAAGCGTTTGCGTGGATTGCGTGATAACAGCGGCTTTTTTGATGCGCTTAAGTTTTTCTACGGGGATCTTACGAGGCGATTCTATGATTACGGGCCGCTTTTTAAGCTGTCCCGCAATGCCTTTCACTTCGTCGTGGCCCGTGTCGCCGATGATTATAATTTTATTGGTCTTTTCGAGCCTTCTGGCTATTTTATAAATGTCTTTGACCATCGGGCAGGTGGCATTCACGATCTTGTATCCGGAGTTTCTGGCCTTCTCGAAAGTCTTTTTAGGCGCGCCGTGTGCCCTTATTATGAGGATCGAGTTTTTAACGGGCCTTATCCTGCCGATCTTTTTTATGCCTTTTTCAGAAAGCTCCCGGACGACAAAAGTGTTGTGGACTATGTCGCCCATGACGTAAACGTTCTTTTTGCTCCCGGCCAGGGCCTTGCTTATGTTTATCGCGCGCCTGACGCCGAAGCAGAAACCGGAGCTTTTTGCTATGTTTATTTCCATTTTATTCGATAGTGTTTTTCAGGGATTCCGTCTCCGAGAAAAAATCTCGAAGGAACCTTTTAAAGACGTTTTTGTATCTGGGTTTCATGCGGAGGCTGGAGCATACAGAATCGGCTTCCTGGAAAAGTGACTCGATTCTTTTCAGGCAGTAGCGCTGAGCGCCTGATTTTTTTATAAGCTTTCTGAACTTCAAGAGGTCTCCATAGGTCTTCCTGTCCTTTTCCAGGAAATATTTCAGGACCTTCCTGTCCTTTTTATCAAGGGTGTTGTAAGCCTTCCAGACAAGAAGGGTCTTTTTGGATTCGCTTAGATCGGAAAGAACGGGTTTGCCGATTTTCTTGCTTGAGGAGAACATGTCCAGGAGGTCGTCCTGTACCTGGAAGGCCTGCCCCAGGGCTATGCCTATCCTGGAAAGCTTTTTAAGTTCATTCTTGCTTGCGCCGGCAAGGAGCGCGCCCATAACAAGCGGACACTCAAAGGTGTATTTGGCTGTTTTGAGGGTATAGTTAAGAAGGACGTCTTTCTCGGTGATCTTCTCGATTTTACTTTTACCTTCGATAACGTCAATGAATTCGCCGGTTCCGGTAAATACCGCGGTCTCACCGAATTTTTTAAGAGCGCGGTCTTTACGGGAAAGATCCTCATCAAGTGACAAAAAAGCTTCTATTGCGAGAGCGAAGATTATGTCCCCCGCCACTATACTCAAATGGGAACCCAGCTCGTCTTTTCCGGGAGCTTTATACATTTTGTTAAAAAGCCTGTGAAGCGTCGGCTTTCCTCTGCGCAGGTCGGATTTATCGATTACGTCGTCATGCACAAGCATGAAGTTATGCAAAAGTTCCAGAGAAAGGGAACACCTCAGGAGTTTCTTATAAGAATAATTTTTCCTTTTTGTATAACCCTGGTAGCTTATTACAAAAAGCGCCGGGCGTATTCTTTTTCCCTTACGAAGAAGGAAATCCTTCATCCCCCTAAACAGAAGAGGAGAAGCCCGGTGCAGCTTGTATCCTTCTTTTATGTCTGTCAGGAGGGATTTCAGGCCTCTGTCTATGTCTTTTCTCAGTTTGTCCAGCATAGCGCTAATACTTTAGCATAATTGAAACCCCCAGGCAACATAATTAGGTTGCAATGAAGGGCTATTCATGTATAATATCCCTGTTTTAAATAAGGAGAAAATCATGGTAAAACCTCGCAAGAAATTTCGCCAACGACCCAAGAAAAAAGGAAGCAAAAGGAGGCAGCGGGTCAAGTCCCAAAAAAAGAGACTGGTCGCCGCCGGCCTTGATGAAGAGTTCGTAAGACACTTAACGGAAGCCGAAATCAGGGAAAAACTCAAAAAG
>JBHIBX010000167.1:0-3556 GCA_046759285.1 Candidatus Omnitrophota bacterium | reverse complement strand
CCGGCTTCTCTATAATCCTCTGGCATATCTTCGTGCCCGGGAGGAAAAGCCCTGGTAGCGCCCTTACGGTGCACGCAAAGAAGCTTTTCCTGACCATCAACCTTATACTTTTCAAGCTTGGCGATATTATGAGCCACGTCATAAACCAGTCTCATTCCAAGGGACTTCGCGCTTTCTCCGAAAACAGCTTCAAAAGATTGCCGCACAAGATGCATTATCACCTGGCGGTTTGCCCAGGCGTAATTCGCCGCGCACCGCATGGCAGAAAGATAAGCCTGGCCCTCATCGCTTTTAACGGGAACGCAGGAAAGCTGCTTGTCCGGGATGCTGATCTTGAACTTGCTCAGAAGGCTTACCATTCTCTGGGCATAATCGCTGCAGATCTGGTGCCCGAAACCCCTGCTGCCACAATGGATCATGACCGTGATCAATCCCTTTTTAATCCCAAAAGCTTCGGCTATTCTCTCATTATAGACTTCATCCACTACCTGCACTTCAAGAAAGTGATTCCCCGAACCGAGAGTCCCTGCCTGCCCTTTGCCGCGCTGAAAGGCGCGCTGTGAAACCTTTGAAGGATCAGCGCCATCGATAGTCCCGCTTTCCTCGCAGTGGTCAAGATCCCCCTGCCAGCCGTAGCCTCTTCCCACAGCCCATTTGGATCCTTCGACCATTAAACGTGCCTCTTCTTTTGAATCAACCCTGATCTTTCCTTCAGAGCCGACTCCGGTGGGAACCCTGGCATAAAGAGTGTCAACAAGGGGCTTAATGTGGGGCTTAACATCCTCCTGCGTAAGGTCCGTGCGAATAAGCCGGACTCCGCAGTTCGAAACTACAAAATTATCTGCTACAAAATTATGGTCTTCATGAATGACTGTAAAATCATAAACATAATCGTCAAATTCGATTTCTTTGATGTTTTCAATCCTGTCCCAGATCATCCCGGAGTTTTCCATGCCACGCGTTGAATATTCCAGGAATTCATCGTAAGTTATAGTGCCCTTACCTACACGGGGAGTCCCTTCTCTGCCTCCATAAATAGATCTTTCAACAAAACGTATATTTATTTCCGGTGAGTTTAATTGGTTATACACCGATCTAGCGCTCAATCCGGCAGCAGCCAATTCTTTTGCTTCACATTCGAGATCCTGCCTTCTTTTTATCAGCGATTCTTTAAGCTTAAGATATTGAGCGGCAACGTTTGAGAGCATAGTCCTCTTTTGATTATATTCAAACCCGATCCTAGAATAGAGATTTATCAAATTTTCTGTTTTGTTCGAAACTATAAGCCTCAGTCTTATTGAAGTTTCGCCATCTTTATTTTTCCTCTCCACCCTTTTGCCAATCTCATTGGTCAAAACGTTAAATTCTTCAAGCAAGTCGGATAAATCTGACAAGAATTCTCTGCCACTGCCAGTAAATGACTTTCGTTTGTTAATCGACACCACAGGACAATAAAAGTTGTATCCATGCTCTTTTATCGTTTTCGGAGAAGACATTTCAGCCCCAAAAAAGCCCGCCAAGAAAAGCCTTTTTTGCCATAGCGAAGCTTTTTTAATCCAGGCGGGAACGCGAAAGGCCTGCCTGGTTTTGTTCCCCAAGGGGGTTCCGAGAATAACTAAAAGTGCTGCAAAACCACTTGCGCTAACTTTGCATCCAAAATTTTCAGTTGTAAACTTAATATTCTTGTATACTGTATTTATTTCATGATCTCTAACTCTCGAATAAGGTTTTGAACACGTAAATCCGATTTTTTCTATATCATGCCGTATAATTTCAAGATCCTCTTTTTTCCCGTAAAACCAAGTGCAACCTTTTCCTCTTTTTCCATTAAAATAGATATTGCCATCTCCAAAATTATATCCCATTATCTTCAAAATATACGGCAACTGCGGCGAGTTATAGCGCAGGGGCAAAAGTCCTCGTTTTTTGAGTTGTCTAATAATTTGTTCTAAGCCGCTGCCTCTGGAATCTTTTTCTATGCTCAACAAAAATCTTTTAACATCTTCTTCATCGACAATTATTTCATCGCTTGGCTCCTCATACGGAACCCCTTCAAAGGGATAAATCGCTACTGCGTCTCCCACCCCAAGACTTTTCAAGGGAATCATCCCATCGGGCGTCCAGAAGGGATGATCTTCTGTGGCAGTAATTTTACTTCCGTTTAAGGTTTCAACTTCAAATACTCGATTGTTTGGTTTTATCTTTATAAATCTTTTGATAGACGTTTCTTCTCTCCGTTTCTTTTCAAAATTTATACATGATAAGTTTTCGTTTTCAAAAATATCCTCAAAATCCTTTATCTCAATGTACGCTCCGTTATTCAATAAAATCTTTGATTTTCCACAAAGACAATTTATGTCATAGCCGACTCCTCCGGGCGTAATAACGCCTCCGGCCTCAACGTCAGTTGCAACGACGCCTCCTATTGGCAGTCCGTATCCCCAATGAATATCGGGCATAGCCATGGATGCTTTTACTATGCCGGGAAGATGTGCAGCATTGGCGATCTGCTGGGGCGCATTGTCTTTTACGATCGACTTCAGCATCTTCTCGTCCGAGTATATAATGCCTGGAACCCTCATCCCCGGCATGTAACTTTTGGGGATACGCCACTTATAATCGTCTATTTTTTCCAATCTGCCTGTGAATGCTTGTGCCATCAGACACCTCCGCGCTTACACATCAAACACTATTGTCACTTCGTACCCGGTATCAGTTTTTATTATTTCAAGATCGTGATAAGTTGCCGCTTTGATCTCGGCCCTAAAACGATCTGTTTTGCCTTTGAGTTTTTCTCCCCTCACTTCTGCCGTAAGTTTATTTTCTGCCAAGGATTTTACATTAAACTCGCCAAAAAGAAATCCCTTTATGTAGGCGATGTATAATATCTCGTTAAGCCACGAGATAAGAAGACTCTCTTTATCGTCAGCTTCTACCTGAACATTTACTGCTTCTTTTGTCTGGAGCCCTTCAAGATCGGCCATTATGTCAAACATGGCAAAAGCGGCATTTTCAAAAAGTTCGGGAAGATCCTTGCCATAGATCCTGGCCGCAAAATCAGCAGTATGTGGGACTTGCTCGTAACGCCTCATAAAACTAAGTTATTGAAAGTTTTTTTATTTTAATAATATTGGCAGCTAAATAATAGATTTTATATTAGTAGTATACTCCACTATAGGAAAAAAGCAAACAACAGAGTGGGACAGGTTTGATTAGCACCGTTTGGAAAGTTAAATACCAACCTGTACCCAATTTTAAGATTAAAAGTGTACCGGTACAGGTTTAATCTCAGAAAAGGGTACAGGTTGAAGAGTAAAATCGCAAACGGTGCTAGGATAGATAGGATAGAAAAAGCCCTCTCAGTTTCCTGAGAGGGCTGGACTGGTGAAGGTCTTGGGCTCGCAACCTACCATAGAGGTTATCTTACCTAATACAATTCACGGATCAAGAAAGAAGGACTTATAACGACCCGAGGCTCGGCACGGCCAGCGGCCACCCGCACCCGGCCTGCCGGCCGTTCGCGTCCTCACTCTAACAAAAGTCAGGCTTGCCAGTC
>JBHIBX010000166.1:0-3565 GCA_046759285.1 Candidatus Omnitrophota bacterium | reverse complement strand
AAACTTTCTGATATAGCCAGTACGGTTTTTGCCATGGACGCGATTTCATGCCTCGTAGCCCATATGGCGGATGATAAAAGATGCGACATACGATTGGAAGCCGCAATGGCAAAGCTTTTTTGCACGGAGGAAAGCTGGAAGATCGTGAATCATGCGATCCAGATCAGGGGAGGCAGGGGTTATGAAACCGGACCTTCTCTTGCGGGTAGAGGGAAGCCGGCCTTTCCTCTGGAAAGGGCCTTGCGAGACTCACGTGTAAATATGATACTTGAAGGTTCAAGCGAGATCCTGCATCTTTTCATTGCCAGAGAAGCTCTGGACTTTCATTTAAAAGGCATGAAATCCCTCTTGGATCCCAAGGTTCCTATAACCCGAAAGATGACTATAGCTTTATCCACGGGAATTAAATACCTGTTCTGGTACCCCCAACTATGGATTCCCTGTTTTTGCGGAGGCAAGACCGCGTCGTCACGACGGCTTAAAAGACATATGAGGTTTATTAGACGGGCATCCAGGCGTCTCGCGAGAGGAGTCTTTCATAAGATGATGTGTCACCAGAAAAAACTCGTCAGCAAGCAAAACATCCTGAATCGATTTGTTGATATCAGCCTGGACATCTTTGCCATGTCGGCAGCATGTTCTTATGCGGATAGCCTCTTTAAAAAAGGTGAAAAAAAGGAAAATTCTTTAGATCTGGCGGATCTATTTTGCCGCCGAGCAGAGAATCGCATAAAAAAGAACTTCAGTGATGTTCGCCATAACGACGATAAACTCTCCGACTCCATTGCAAAGAAGCTCCTCGCGGCCAAATATGAATGGCTCGAGAATGATATTATCAAAAAATGAAAACGGATTATGAAAATCACTATTGTCTGTAACAATATTATATGTGATGAAATGCTGCAAACTTGCTGGGGGTTTTCGTCTTATATCGAAGGGCTTGAGAAAACCATTCTTTTTGATACCGGCAGTAATGGGCCAATTTTATTGGCAAATTTTGAAAAACTTGGCCTGGATGTTAATGATGTAGATGTCGTAGTTTTGTCGCATGGCCATCCGGATCATACAGGTGGTTTAAAAAGCTTTTTAGAAAAAAATTGGAATTGCGCTGTTTGTATGCCTCACGCATATTTAACAAGCTTCAAGAAACTGGGCGCCAAGAATCCAAAAGAAATCATTCCTGTAAATAAGCCCATGAAGATCTATGAAAATGTATGGACAACCGGCCAATTAGGAATATTCAGAAACGACCAAGCCCTGGTAATTGATTCAGAAAAAGGGCTTATCCTGATCACTGCGTGTTCTCATGCAGGAATAGTTAAAATAGTTAAACGCGCTAAAAAAATCTTCAAAAAAAACGTGTATTTTTTAATAGGCGGTTTTCATCTCGAATACGCCTGGAGACCCAGGATCGAATCTGTTGTCAAAGATTTGAAGAAATTAGAGGTCGAAAAGGTCGGTCCTTCGCATTGCACGGGCGAACATGCTATTGATTTATTCAGGCAAAATTGGGGCGATAATTTCGCTAAGCTCGGCTGTGGAGGCATCGTGGAAATCCCATCCAAAAAATAGGGGATTTTACCTGAAAATTTAGCCGCGTACGGCACCGCCGCCGGTTGGGGTTAATGTTGTTTGACCCCGGGTTTTTATGGCTTTCTTAATAATGGCTTTGACTTTTCCGACCGTGCCAGCTTCTGCTGCGATTGTGAAAATACCACCGAGCATGAAAAGAATTACGAGAATGGCTGTGAGTTTCTTCATGAAAACCTCCTGGTTTATTTGTGACAATTATAGCATATAATTTTACCGGTTTCCAGAGCTTCGTGTCACTTACTGTCATCCCGGGCGATCCGCCTAACCCCACCAAAAACCTTTTTACAGCTTGAACCGGGTTCATCGAACACTGATTGAACCGGGTTAAGCCTACGAAGTAGTGATAACCCGGTTCAGAATAAACGAAGTTCTGGAACCCGGTTCACTATTATTGTAAAATAAATGAGGGGTTTCAGATTCCTAAGGGATCGATGGGAGAAAATGGAAAGAGTGATCCACGAAGAACGAAGATTGAGTTTCTTTGAAAAATACCTAACACTTTGGGTGGTTGGCTGTATAGGCCTGGGTCTTTTCCTCGGTAAATCATTCCCCAAATTGGCCATCACACTGGACAAAATAGCCATATACCAGGTTTCAATACCTATAGCAATCTGTCTTTTTTTCATGATGTACCCGATCATGGTAAAGATCGATTTTGCCGAAGTCATTAAGGCGGGCAAAACACCAAAGCCGGTAGTTCTGACACTATTTATAAACTGGTGCATTAAACCGTTTACAATGTTCGCTATATCTAGTTTATTCTTAGGGGTCCTGCTTAAAGGATTTCTCCCCGGTCTTGAAATCGTTAAAGGGGGTTTCCAGGTAGAATTATACAGATCATATATCTCAGGATGTATCTTGTTAGGCATCGCGCCCTGCACGGCTATGGTCCTTATCTGGGGACACCTGGCGAAAGGCAACGATGGACACACGCTTGTAATGGTAGCAATAAACTCTCTGACGATGTTATTCCTTTATGCGCCATTGGGAGGCTGGCTTCTGGGCGTGAACAGAATGCCTATTCCATGGCAGACCATAGTTTTATCCGTCGTCATATATGTCGGCTTGCCGTTAGCTTTAGGTTACCATTCAAGAAAATGGGTCATCGCCAAAAAAGGCTTCAAGTGGTTCGAGGAAAAGTTCATACACAACCTTACGCCGGTATCCATTGGAGCGCTGCTTATCACGCTCGTTATATTGTTCTCGCTCAAGGGTGAACTCATAATAGAACATCCCCAGACGATATTTCTTATTGCGGTGCCAATCCTCCTGCAAACCTTCCTTATATTTTTTCTCGCTTATATAATGGCGAAATGGCTTAAGCTTTCGTATAGAGATGCCGCGCCTTCCGCTCTTATCGGGGCAAGCAATCACTTCGAAGTCGCCATCGCCACATCTACTATATTATTCGGCCTGTCATCAGGGGCATCATTAGCAACTGTAGTGGGCGTCCTTATCGAAGTGCCTGTTATGCTTATGCTGGTAAGGGTGTGTTTGAGAACTAAACATATATTTGAAGGGAAAGGCTAAGGGAGTTTTTTGGGAGTTTGGTTGTGATTTTGGGGGATTTGGGGTATATTTGAGGGATAGAGGAGTGGTTTTTAGGGGTATAACCAGGGGGAGAAATGAAAAAGTTATTTTTGTCTGTGCTTGTTGGCGCAATTATCAGCTTATGTCTTGTAGGCTGCGGAGAACATCCAGAGCACCCGTCGAAGGAGCATCCGGAGGGGGAACGTGCAAAACCGGAGCATCCGAAGGCGGAACGTACAAAATCAGAACATCCGGAGGCAGAACATCCGAAATGAGATGTGTCCTCTGGGCACTAGGGATCATTCTATGTGTTGCTCTTGAGGGTTGCGGTTTGGGGCGGACAGACGTCTCCGCGCCCAACGTGGTAACAGCAGACATACAAGCAGGCATAGAGAACTACATAGAGAAAGAGACCATCCGGGGAGGGGGCTATTTCAAGTTT
>JBHIBX010000165.1:0-3587 GCA_046759285.1 Candidatus Omnitrophota bacterium | reverse complement strand
CTTCAGCTCTTCAAGAAACCTGCTTCTACGCGCGACGACCGTCCCCATCTGGTAATCATAACGCGTCGCGGGATGTATCAGGTATAAGAATTTCTTCGCGCGCGTGGTCGCTACATAGAAGAGCCTTCTTTCCTCATCCATCTCGGAGTTTTCCTTGATCGCCTTGGGGTGCGGGAACTGCCCCTCGCAAAGACCTATGATCATTACGGCATCCCATTCAAGGCCCTTGGCCTGGTGTATCGTCGAAATAACCAGGCACTCCTCTTCTTCCTGCGCGCCGAGGACCGTCTCTCCACGGAAGTTCTCCCTTAGTGTTATGTCGTTCAGAAATTCCTGCATAGACCCGTAATCGTGAGAAAAATTGACAAGTTCGTGGATATCATCGATCCTGTCTTTCGCGTTTTCAAAGTTCGCAAGTATATGGTTTTCGTACCCTGCCTCCATTATCATGTTCATCATCTCGCCCGGCGAGGCAACATCGCCCTCTCTGGCTATCGCCCTCATGATCTTAAGGAACCTTTTGTACCCGCTTTGAGCTTTTTTGGGAACGCTTTCGGAGAGATTGCTTTTAAGAAAACTTTTAAGGTTCCCGTTTCCCCTGCGGAACTGGTCGAATATCCTTGAAGCATACCCCGGGCCGATGCCGGGGCAAAGTGTGAGCGCGCGCATCCACGATATCTCGTCCGTGGGATTGGAAACGATCTTCAGGTAAGATAAAACGTCCTTTATATGGGCTTGCTCGAAAAATCGAATGCCTCCCCGGACGATGTACGGTATGCCGCGCTTGACGAGCTCCATCTGAAGTTCCGCGGACTGGTAGTGCGCCCTGAAAAGGATCCCTATGTCCTTAAGATCAAGCCCCTCCTCCCTCATCTCAAGCACCCTTTGGGCCACGAAAGAGGCCTGAGAATAAAGGTCTTTTACTTCCACCAGGGCCGGCTTCTCCAAAGAATCGTTCACGGCTTTAAGCTCCTTGTAAAACTGGTGTTCGTTGTGTTTGAGAGAATCGTTCGCAAGGTCCAGTATTTCAGGGGTAGAGCGGTAATTGGTCTCCAGCTTGAACATCCTGGTATCGGTAAACCTCTTCGGGAACTGGAGGATGTTCTCTACCCTCGCGCCACGGAATGAATAAATGGACTGCGCGTCGTCACCCACTACCAGGACGTTACGGTTTTTTTCAGCCAGGATATCGATTATGTCCGCCTGCAGGAAATTGGTGTCCTGGTATTCGTCGACAAGGATGTACAAAAACTGCCCAGTGAATCTCTTCCGGGCAGCGGGAATGTTCTCAAGAAGATGCTTCCAGTTCATCAATAGATCATCGTAATCCATGTTGTTGGACTGCTTCTTCTTTTTGTCGTAAAGCGTTTTTATCTCCTCGATATCGCTGGTGAAGATCGAAAAGTACGGATATTTTTCGTCCAGAACCTCTTCTATTGTCTTTTTAGTGTTCACCGAGAAACTTATAATGGACTGGACCACGGAAGGCTTCGGGAATCTTTCCTCTCTTACTTTTTCTTTCTGTTTTCCCATGCACGCCTTGATCAGGTCCTTGGAATCGTGCTTGTCGAGTATTCCGAAATCCTTTTTATAGCCGATGTGTTCGGCGTACATGCGAAGCGTCCTGTTGCCTATGTGGTGAAAAGTCCCGCTCCACTGTCCTTTGGGCTTATAGCGCAGGAGCATCTCGGCCCTGTCGCGCATCTCCCGCGCTGCCTTGTTCGTGAAAGTCATGAGGAGTATGTTCTTGGGAGAGATGCCGCGTTCCAAAAGGTACGCCAGGCGGTAAATAAGCGTCCGGGTCTTGCCGCTGCCGGCGCCGGCCAGGACCAGGCAAGGGCCCTCCGCGCCCGTTACAACCTCGTACTGCTGCGGGTTGAGGTTCCCTTTAAAATCGATATGGGTCTCGAGTTTTCCTGTTGGTTCGTGCAATATGTATTTCTTCATGATTCCTGTTTGAACTGGTGGATGACGTTGGGACGCGTGAAATAAAAAACAATCGACACTTCAAATAAAGTGACAATAACTATAAAAAATATCGTGTAAGCGTAAACGGAGCTATACATATCCGGCGTTATTCCCGACTGTTCCGAAAGAAGGAATTCCTTCAAGTTTCTTATAACGATCCTGTTCAGCAAAAAACCCAGGATCACGCTGATAGAAGCAAGGGCAACGATCATTTTCCTGGCCCAGTCTTCGAGTCTCAATATTTTCGTGCCGCAATACACGCAGCTAATGCCGTAAAAGATGGTAAAGACGTAAAGCGAGAAAATGATGAAAGGCGCCAGCCCCTTGAACATGAAAGAAAACTGTTTGAAGTTTCCAGCGCCAAGAAGATTGTATACGCCGAATATGATCAGCGCAACACCGTAAATCCTTGTTCCTATGCTTCTTTCCATCATACCTTCCAGATCTCGTCCGCGTACTCCCTGACGGTCCTGTCGCTTGAAAACCTGCCGGAGCACGCCGTGTTCACTATGGACTTTCTTACCCATCCGTCACGATCCTTGTATGCTTCTATTGCCGCGTCCTGCGCGGAGATGTAATCCTCAAAATCAGCGAAGACCATGAACTCGTCATTATGGATGAGTGAATCATAAAGAAATCTAAAGATGCCGGGTTCTGTCTGCGAAAAGAAATCTTCCCGGATAAGCTTACACGCTTCCTTAAGAAGCGGATTTTTCTCTACGTATTCGGCCGGGTTATAACCCTTTTTCCTAAGCTCGGCGATCTCTTCCGCTTTATGTCCGAATATGAAAATATTTTCTCTTCCTACTTCCTCGGCGATCTCTATGTTGGCCCCGTCCCAGGTGCCTATTGTGACGGCGCCGTTCAGCATGAACTTCATGTTCCCTGTGCCAGAGGCCTCTCTGCCGGCTGTTGATATCTGCTCCGAAAGATCTCCCGCCGGAAATATCTTCTCGGCCAGGGAAACGCAATAATTCTCGAGAAAAACAACTTTCAGCTTGCTGCTGACTTCGGGATCGCGATTAATGACGTTCGCTATGTTATTTATGAACTTTATGATCAGCTTAGCCATCGCGTACCCGGGCGCGGCTTTTCCCGCGACTATCGCCGTTTTCGGGAAAAAGTCACCGCCGGGATTATTTTTTATCCTTAAGTACTGAGACACGAGGTAAAACGCGAACAGAACCTGCCTCTTGTATTCGTGTATTCTCTTGACCTGGATATCGAAGATCGAACCCGGATCGACATCTATCCCGTTCTTTTCTTTTATGTATCTGGCAAGGAGAAGCTTGTTCTCCTTTTTCACATCCCTCCACTTTTTCTTAAACGAAGTGTCAAAGACAAAACCGGAAAGTTTCTTGAGCTTTCCGAGGTCCAGTATCCATTCGTCCCCGATCGTTGCGGTAATAAGGTCAGCGAGGGGCGGATTTGCCTTTTTCAGCCACCGCCTCTGGGTTATGCCGTTGGTCTTACTGTTAAATTTGTCAGGATAAAGTTCGAAGAAATCCTTAAATAGATCCGTCTTTAATAATTCCGTGTGAAGGTGCGAAACGCCGTTAACCGAAAAGCTCCCCACGATACACAAGTGGCTCATCCTGATTTTCTTCTGGTCTCCTTCT
>JBHIBX010000164.1:0-3604 GCA_046759285.1 Candidatus Omnitrophota bacterium | reverse complement strand
AAGGGTTTTCTCGTCCCGATCCATCAGCCTGGCGGCGCAGTGAAATACAACTTCGGGACGTACCCTGCTGAATATGTTATCCATCTCGCCAGGGTCTGTTATGTCGCCGGTAACAAGCGGCACGCTGATCTTTTCAAGAAAATCTATATTGCTTGTTTTTCTTACAAGGCAGGCGATACCGTGCCCCTTTTCCAGGAGACTTTCCGCGAGCCTTTCGCCGATAAAGCCTGTAGCGCCAGTGATTAATATTTTCACTACTTATTTAAGCGTGTATCCCGAGCGCTTTAACGCCTTATTCATGCGGCCAAGCGCCTGCGCCACTGTCCTTCCTTCGGTCAGGTTGCTCATGCAGGTAGCCGCAAACCCTCTTCGGTTTTTGATCTTAAAGGTCTTTACTTTTGATTTTGGAACTTTTCTCAGTTTCACGGCTTTTTTTGCCATATCCCCCTCCTTACTTTCATGCTTTTCAAGAATTTCTCTATATCCTGGTTAGCTTTCCAGACCTCTTTTACCCTGTCCTTGTTGCGCATAAAAGCCATGACAACAGCGGGATCGAAATGGCCTCCTGCTTCTTCAAGCACCATAGTGATTGAACGGTCAAATGCATAGGCCTTTTTGTAGGAGCGGTCAGATGTAAGCGCGTCAAAATAATCCGCGAGGCTTACGATCCTCCCGTAAAGAGGAATGCGCTTGCCTTTGAGGCCGCGCGGGTACCCCTTGCCGTCAAACCTTTCGTGGTGGGTAGAAGCGATAATGCCGCAAATCTGCAGGAGAGGAGTGGTGGCATTTTTAAAGATCTCACCGCCTACCGCCGGGTGCTTCCTGACCAGCTTCCATTCAGATGGGGTTAGTTTCCCCTTTTTCTTAAGGATCGAATCAGGAAGTATGATCTTTCCGATATCATGCATCGGGCTGGCGTATCGTATGAGTTCTATCTCATCTTTAGGCAGCCCTAAACCTTCCGCTATTATCCTGCTGTAATCAGCGATCCGCACCAGATGCGTTCCCGTCAGAACGTCGCGGTACTCCGCCATCAGGGCGAGCCTGAATATCATCTCTACATGGGAATCCCTGAGCTGCCTGTACGCTTTGTGCAGCTCCGTGTAAGCGGCTTTGACCTTTTTGTCGTGTTTCATGTTCGTGCTTCTTTTGGGAAGTGACCTGAAATGATGCCGCGGGGCATCCTGCTCTCTATTCTGCTTCGCGAGGCAGGACAACGATGAACGTATTACCTTTTCCGGGATGGCTTTCCGCCCAGATCTTGCCTTTGTGCAGTTCCACGATATCTCTGGCGATAGCGAGACCGAGGCCGGAACCCTTTTTATCGACGTCCAGCCTCTCGAACTTATCGAATATTTTCAACAATTTTTCCTTAGGTATGCTTTCACCGCTATCCGTGCATTCTACTCTCACAAAACCGTCAGTTGAAGAAGCTTTAATACTTACTTTTCCTCCTTCCGGAGAAAACTTTATCGCGTTTCCCAAAATATTGTTCATAACCTGCGCGATCTTATCTTCATCGATCATTGTAGAAAGTCCTTCCGGGTCCTGGAAATCCTTCACAAGATCTAAGCTTTTTTTAGAAATTATAACCTCTAATTCCTTTATCTGCGTCTCTATTATCTCCGGAATATTGCTCATCTTTTTCTGAAGCCTTACCATCCCGGCTTCGATCTTATATATGTCCAGCAGGTTATTCACGAGGCCTGTCATGCGCACAACCACATCATGACAGACGTCAAGGACGCCTTTCTGTTTTTCACTGACTCCTCCGAACGAACCGCCCGACAGGTCGTTCATGTTCGCGTCAAGCACGAAAAGGGGGTTTCTCAGGTCATGGGAGACTGTGGCGACAAATTTCGATTTCATCTGGTCGCTGTGCTTTGCTTTTGCCGCGTAGAATATGATCTTGTTCAGACTTCTCCTAATCATATTATATCCGAGCAAAAAACCGCAGAGAGACAGTGTTATCGAAATGAAGAGTACAAGACCGATATCGCCGGTGAGGATCTCAATCGTAAAGAGTCTCGAAGCAAGAAGATAAACAAATACCAGAAACGGTATTATGCTCATCAAAGCAAAAGCGATCTCGAACTTATGGAGAGGGTTCTCCTGGAGCTCCTGCATCACAAGTTTCATCTCGCGTACATCTTCTGATTCAGGACGTTTTTCAATCTCAGCCATGATCTCCCCTTAAAAACAGATTTACTTTTCTTGTTCTTTTTCTTTATCCTTATGCGCGGCCCGTATTTTGGAAAGAATTACGTACTCCAGGTACTCGCGCTTAAAGGGTTTGGAAACGAAAGCGTCAGCGCCGAGCTTCGTGGCTTCCCTTATATTTTCTTCGCTTGACTGGCCGCTGACCATGATCACTATGGTCTTGGGGTTTTCCTCTTTTATCTTTTTAAGAAGAGGAAAACTTGTCTCATCCCCCAAGGCTATATCCAGGAGAACAACAATGTGGTCGGTAGAGTATTTGTCTACTCCTTCCGACAGGGTATAGGCAGTATCGACCTGGAATCCCTTTTGCTGCAGAAACCTGGCTATAACATCGGAAATAAGCCTTTCATCCTCGACCAAAAGAATTCTGTCCATGCTCCTCTTTCATATATAGAATAATATATATATCGTGATATATATTATATCATCTTTTGCAATTTTACAAGTATTTTACTGCGGCAGACTAAAGGCCCCTGTTATTTCTTCAGGGCCTTGCCTACCTTCTCTTCCACGGACGTTACCTTGCTGTCCATCCGCGAAGGGCCTTTATCCTTACGGTCATCTATTACTACCGTGATCATCACTCTCGAGGCATCTTCCATCACCGCACTGTGGCATTTCTTGATAAGCGCCAGGATCTCGTCCATACCGCCTTCTACCACTGTAGCCATCGGGTTGATCTTGTAATCGAGGCCGCTTTCGTCTATGATCTTGGCTGTCTTGGCCACGTACGGACTGATGGATACGCCCTCTCCAATGGGTATAACACTGAATTCCGCTAACATTTTTTCCTCCTTCTTTCAATAATTCCGGCCAATACCACGCCTACCTCATAAAGAGCTATCATGGGCATGGCAAAAAGAAGCATGTTCATTATATCCTGTGTCGGTGTTATGATGGCAGCGAAAACCAGAATTGAAATTATCGCATAATGTCTTTTGCCCCTCAAAGTGCGGACCTTCAGGAGGCCCGTATCGGCAAGGAGGCCCATGATTATGGGTATCTCGAAAATGATCCCTCCTATCAGGATCAGCGCGCCAAAAAACGAGATATATTTACCGAGCGTTATTCTGGCCAATGCCACTTTGCTGCCAAAATCTATTAAAAAATTAAGCGCCAGAGGGATCGCTATAAAATAGGAGAACGCGATGCCCGAAAAGAAAAATACAAGAGCAAAAAACAGCCATACAATTATATGGCCCCTGGTCTCTTTCGGCACCGCGGGAGAAAGAAACGCCCAGACGTGGAAAAGTATCACCGGAAAGGATACGACAAAACCGACAAGTAAAGCGACCTTCATGTAAGCGATAAAAGCTTCGGTGGGGCCTATGAATATCAGCTTAGCTACAAGTCCCTCGAGAGGCTTGCGCATAGCTGACATTAA
>JBHIBX010000163.1:0-3637 GCA_046759285.1 Candidatus Omnitrophota bacterium | reverse complement strand
ATTACACTGAAAGTAAACCTGCCTTACGGTTTTTTTATCCAGCGCGGCGGGATTGAATATAATCTTCTTATTATTGGTTCATGCATCCCGCTTATCCTCCTGGGAGGCGGAAGCTGGTCCATTTGGGACGTGTGAAAACTTGATAAAAAATTACAATAATGTATAATATATAAGAATCTTATACTGATTATTATCGTGCATAGCAAAAAAAGGAGGAATGGCACAATGAAAGCTGTTGTTGATCAGGATGCGTGCATTGGTTGCGGTGTATGCGCGCAGGTAGCACCTGATGTTTATGAAATGCAGGACGATAAGGCTGTGACGAAGATTGCCGAAATTCCGGAAGAAAAGATAGAAGACGCCAAAAACGGGGCCGAGCAATGTCCTGTTGATGCTATATCCGTTTCATAATAAACGGTTGCGAATTCCATTATCCCGACCCCTTACGAGCCGTAAAGTGCCTTGTGCAGGCTTTTTGAGGGGTCGATTTTTAAATAAGGTTACAACTTACAGAACGAAGTGAATGTAAGTTGTATGACCGAATTTATCCCGAGCGAAGTCGAGGGATCTTTAGACATGAATTTTAAGAGAATAATATATTCAGTCCTTCTGGTAATCGCCCTTGCCGCACTTTCCTTTTACTTTTTTTACATGCAGCCAAGGCGGGTGGTCCCCATACTCATGTACCACTCCATAAGTGACGACAAAGAAAGCACGCTCAGCGTAATGCCGGAAAACTTTTCCAGGCAATTGGAGTTCCTTGATAGAAGCGGTTATTCCGTTATCTCCCTGGATGAACTTGTCGAAAGTATAAACAGGGGGAAGACATACCTGCCCAAAACCGTTGTTGTAACCTTTGATGACGGTTATAAAGACAACTTTACCAACGCTTTTCCGGTTTTAAAGAAATACGACATGACAGCGATTATCTTTCTCGTCACGCATTACGTGGCAGAAAAGGGAGAGTATATGAACTGGGACCAGGTCCGCTTGATGCAGGAAAACGGCATAGATTTCGGAGCCCACACGCGGAACAACGTGTATCTCCCGTCCGTCGAGGATTATGGGAAATTATGGGATGAGATATCGGGGAGCAAGGCGGATATTCAGGCCCAAACGGGAAAAGAGGCAAAATATTTCTGTTACCCCACGGGCGGTTTTACCGAAAAGATAAAAGAAGCCGTAAAGCAAGCTGGATACAAAGGGGCGTGTACGACGAACAGGGGCTTCGATCGTCTTAATCTCGATGTGTATGAATTAAACCGGGTCAAGGTAACGGATTCGGATATGAATAAGCCCTTTCATTTCAGGGCAAAACTCTCGGGGTTTTATAATGTATTTAGGAGTTATAAGAGTGGGGGATGAGAATATGTCATCCCGGGCGACTGAGCCGAAGGCGAAGGAGACCCGGGATCATATAATAATTTTATTTGATCCCGGATATTCGCCTTCGGCGAATTCCGGGATGACGTACTAAATAGGGGGAGCTAAACATGCACAAAACCCTGACACTTGATACAAGATACATGGAGGGTTTCGTTACCGGTGAAGATTTTAGGGCGATCCTTCCGGAAGCAGAAAAGGCGCATTCTTTTCTTGAGAAAAGGGACGGACCGGGGCGCGATTTTCTCGGGTGGATGGACCTTCCGGAAGAAACAGACGAGGATCTTCTCTCAAGCATTGAGGAAGTGGCGTCCGGCTTTATCCGCGACTCAAGCGTGATCATCGTCATCGGGATCGGTGGTTCATATCTCGGGGCAAAAGCTGCGGTTGAAGCGCTTTCCCCCGAATTCGGCGAAAAAAAGATCCTTTTCGCGGGACATAATCTGTCAGGGGAATATTTAAGCCAGCTCCTGAAATACGCAAAAGACAAGGATGTCAGCGTCAATGTGATCTCAAAGTCGGGGACTACGACAGAGCCGAGTGTCGCGTTCAGGATAATGGAGACCTTTTTAAAGGAGAAATACGGCCCGGGCATCAAGGACAGGATTGTATGTACCACTGATAAGGAGAGAGGCGCCTTAAAGGCGATCGCCGATGCGAGAGGGTACAGGACTTTTGTCATTCCGGATGATGTAGGCGGAAGGTTTTCGGTTTTGACGCCGGTAGGACTTTTGCCGATCGCTTGCGCCGGGATAAGCGTGCGGGATCTTGTCGCCGGAGCCGCCCAGCAGCGCAAAGAGAGTCAGGAACGTGATATCGAAAGTAATATCAGCTATAAGTATGCGGCTATGCGCAACGTTCTTTACCGGAAGGGGAAAAGGATCGAAGTACTTTCTAATTTTGACGGTAAACTGCATTATGTAGCCGAGTGGTGGAAACAGCTTTTCGGCGAAAGTGAAGGTAAGGACGGAAAGGGCATATGCCCGGCTTCGTGCGATTTTACAACGGACCTGCATTCGATGGGTCAGCTGATCCAGCAGGGCGAACGGAACCTCCTGGAGACATTTCTTATTGTGCGGAAAGAGAGCGAAAATTGCGCGATTCCCAAAGATGATGAAGATCTGGACAATTTAAATTACCTTTCCGGCAAGCAGGTCGATTTTGTCAATAAAAAAGCCTACGAGGCTACTGCGAACGCTCATTTTGAGGGAGGCGTGCCAAACTCCACGGTTTTTATTCCCGAAAAATCGGCGTTTTGCCTCGGACAGCTTTTTTATTTCTTTGAAAAAGCGGTTGCGATTTCCGGCTATCTTCTTGGTGTTAACCCGTTCGATCAACCCGGGGTCGATGCGTACAAGAATAAAATGTTTAAGTTGCTTGGCAAGCCAGGAGCATGATGGAATTACACTTTACCTTTAATACTATTGCCCTTGCCATCGGCAAGCTTTTCGTGATAATGCTGGTGGGCTATATCCTCCATCGCACAAAATTCATAAAGGACGAATATGTCGATACCCTGAGCCGCATCTTGATCTATTTGATATTTCCCGCCCTCATTATTACAAAGATAATCGGTCACTTCAGTTTCACCGAATACGCTTACTGGTGGTTTTTGCCTCTCTGCGCCATCGGATTTTCCCTTGCCGGAATGGTGATCGGGTGGGCCCTTTTTGGACTGTTGAAAAACTTCGATTCAAAAAAAGAGTTTATATGTGCATGTGGCTTTCAGAACTGCGGTTATCTGCCGATGAACATCATATTGTTCGCTTTTGCCGGGGCTCTTGCAGACAGGCTGCTTATTTACATGTTCATGTTTATTATAGGATTTAATATTTTGATGTGGTCGCTTGTCCCTCTTTTTTTGACGGGTAAATTGAAAGAGGGCTTCAAGCTGCGTGTTTTGCTGAACCCGCCTGTCGTCGCCACTATCTTTTCGCTGCTCTGGGTGGCGCTTTTTGGAAGAGGGAGCATGCCGGCGCTTATCATGGACCCGATCGGACAAATAGGGCAGGCAGCATTTCCCGTGGCTATGCTGACTTTGGGCATGTATCTTAGCAGATACCGAGCCTACAGCCACGAAAACAAGATGCCTCTTGTGACATGCGCGGCAGTAAAACTTTTTGTGTTCCCGGCTATTATTTTGGTTCTGCTCCGATGGATCCAACTCCCCTTTGATTATAAGTTCTTCCTTTTTCTTCAGGCAGTGATGCCGACGGCGGTCTCTCTTGTGATTATAGGCAGTTTTACCCAGGCT
>JBHIBX010000162.1:0-3651 GCA_046759285.1 Candidatus Omnitrophota bacterium | reverse complement strand
TTTCGTGGCTTCGACGCACGATCACATGCTGATATTCACCAGCAAAGGAAAACTGTACTGGCTTAAGGTTCATGAGATCCCCCAGGCCGGAAGAAGGACAAAAGGCAGGCCCATAGTCAACCTTATCGGCGTTTCCGAAGGGGAGATAATAACCTCTGTTGTTCCCGTCCGCGAATTTGCCGAAGGGCGGTTCGTGGTAATGGCCACGGCGCAGGGGAAGATAAAGAAGACCCCGCTTAAAGCCTTCAGCAATCCGCGAAGGGGAGGCATTATGGCGATCACCCTGAGCAAAGGGGACCATTTGATCGGGTCTATTCTCTCCGGCGGGGGTGATGAGATCTGTCTGGCGACAGCAAGCGGCAAGGCAATACGGTTCAAAGAGACGAATATCCGTGCCATGGGGCGCAGCGCCCAGGGAGTCAAAGGAATATCTCTGAAAAAGAAAGACAGCGTCGTGGGGATGGTCAAGGTCGTTCCGGATGGCGCGCTCCTTACGGCGACAGAAAACGGGTTTGGCAAAAGAACGAATTTTGAAGAATACCGCCTCCAGTCACGCGGTGGCAGCGGGATCATCAATTTAAAGGTGGTCAAAAAGAACGGGCCCGTTGTCGGAGTCATGACAGTGCGGGACGAAGACGAGATAATGCTTATTTCCAAACAAGGGATGGTCGTCAGGGTTGCCGTAAAAGGGATAAACACAATTGGCAGGGCCACGCAGGGAGTAAGGATCATCACGCTTAAGTCCGGGGATAGATTGACTTCTGTTGCGAGTGTCGTGGCAAAGGAAGAAGAGGAAGGCGCAGAGTGATTTGTTGTTCAAAAAAACATTGCAAAGAAAAAGGGTATTTTGTAAAATAGACGAATTGTGTCCCCATCGTCTAGTCTGGCCTAGGACATCAGATTTTCATTCTGACGACCGGGGTTCGAATCCCCGTGGGGACGCCATATTGAGGAGAGTAGGGATCCCGCCGGTCTCTACTCTCTAATTTTTTAGAGGAAAATAATGGACATCGAAAAACTTTGGGACAAAGCACAGGAAAAGACCGAAGTAATAAGGGGACGTGTAAAGGCCCTGGCCACCTTTATGCATACGCCCGTGCCTTATATATTCCTTGCCGAATCCAGCGTGAACGAAGGACACACGGTAATACGGAAAGGCAAGGTTATTGTCGAAAAGCCCATGATAGTTCTTCCTGAGGACATGCCGCAGTTTGAAGGGTTTGATTTCAGCGAGGAAATGGACATAGAAGGCGACAGCGTTCAGATGTTTTTTCTGATGAGGGGCATAAGGTTCCCGTCTCTTAAGTACAATAACAGCGTGGAACAGCTGGATCTGGAGGAAGCCCCCCTCTCGAAAAGCATCGACAAACACAAAAAACAACTGGAGAAGGAAGAAAACGTCTCGACCGCCCTTGTTATTGGACCGGAGGACTGCTGGCAATTCTCAATCCTTCTTTATCTGGCATCCCTGGTGGGGCGGTGCACGAGAGCCGACATCATAAACCTGCTCAACAAAATGTATAGGGAAGACTAGCGCAATGTGCGGAATTATGGGGTATACAGGAAAAAGGAACGCCACTAAGATCCTGCTTAAGGGTCTCTCCCGCCTTGAATACCGGGGATACGATTCCGCGGGAGTCGCTGTTCTTGAGAAAAACAGCCTTCACGCGAGAAAAAAACAGGGAAAACTTGCCGTACTGACGGAGGACCTCAAACATCATCCGGTAAAAGGAAAAAGCGGCGTTGGCCACACCCGGTGGGCGACGCACGGCCCGCCGAATGATGTGAACGCGCACCCGCACATCGATCCCACTGAACATATAGCGGTAGTCCATAACGGCATCATTGAAAATTATCAGGAGATAAAGAAAAAGCTCCAAAAGGCGGGGTACGTTTTTCGCTCGGAGACAGACAGTGAAGTGATCGCCCACTTGGTGGCTGAATACTACAAGGGCGATTTGTGCGAAGCCGTGAAGAAAGCAATAAAAAGGCTTAAAGGATCTTTCGCGATAGCCGTTGTTCACAAAGGAGAGCCGGGAAGAATAGTAGGAGCCAGAAAAGACAGCCCCCTGATCGTGGGGCTTGGCGAAGGAGAGAATTTTCTCGCCAGCGATATTCCCGCCGTGCTTGAACACACAAAGAAAGTAATATACCTGGAAAACGGAGAAGTCGCTGATATTACAGAAAACACCTGTGTTATATACGACGCCAAAGGCAAAAAGGTCCGGCGAAAACCGGCTAACATAAAATGGGACATCTCCCAGGCTGAGAAAATGGGATACAAGCATTTTATGCTGAAGGAGATCTTTGAGCAGCCGGAAGTTTTGAGGGGGATCCTTAAAGAGAGAATAAAGGGGATCAGGGTTGTATTCGAAGAGCTGGCTCTGGCTAATGCGAAGCTGAAAAACATAAAGAGGATAGTGATCGTTGCCTGCGGAACCGCTTATCACGCGGGAATGGTGGGCAAATATTTGCTCGAGAAATATGCCAGGCTTCCGGTCTGGGTCGACACTTCAAGCGAGTTTCGCTACCGCGATCCTCTGGTTGGAAGGGACACGCTTGTTATTGTTATATCGCAATCCGGCGAGACGGCCGATACGCTTGCGGCCCTCAGGCAGGCCAAAGAGCGACAGGCCAAAGTGCTGGCTATTTGCAACGTGCTGGGAAGCTCCATAGCAAGGGAATCAGATGGAGTGATCTACACGCACGCCGGGCCTGAAATTGCCGTGGCATCAACCAAGGCGTACACGGCGCAGATCGCTATTTTATATCTCTTTACGCTTTATCTGGCGACCATCCGGGGAGGAACCGGAATAAATAAAAAATGGTTTCTTAAGGAACTTAAAAGGCTCCCGTCGCTCGCAAACAAACTGCTGGGGCAGTATCATTCAAAAAGGAACGAGCTCGCAAAGTATGCAGCCGAGTTCCACGAGTATTATCTCGCCCGGAGCAATAAAAGCTGTTTTCTTTATTTGGCCAGAAACATAAATTACCCCAATGCGCTGGAGGGCTCTTTAAAGCTTAAAGAGATCTCTTACATCAGCGCGGAAGGATACCCTGCGGGCGAAATGAAGCACGGGCCGATCGCTTTGATAGACGAAAATCCGTGGGTTATATGTGTGGCGGTACAGTCCGCGACCTACGAAAAGATGCTGTCCAATATCCAGGAGATCAAAGCAAGAGGCGGTATCGTAATAGCTGTCATTTCGGAAGGAGACAAGGAAGTAAAAGAAAGCAACGTAAGCCATGTCATTGAAATACCAAAGATAGCTGAGACCTTTTCTCCTGCCCTCGTCGCTATTCCGCTCCAGCTTCTGGCTTATTACGTTGCCGCGGACTTCGGTTATGATATAGACCAGCCGAGAAACCTTGCAAAGTCTGTAACAGTAGAATAAACAAACCAAATGCGCAAATTACAAACATGACCCCTGGGAAGCTTTACATAGTCAGCACTCCGATCGGGAATCTTGAAGATATTACTTTGCGCGCGATAAGAATCTTGAAAGAAGTCGACCTTATCGCCGCAGAGGACACCCGCAGGGCCAAAATCCTGTTCAAAACACACCACATAAACACGCCCCTTACCAGCTTTTATTCATACAACATGAAGAAAAAGACTTCGCAGCTTGTAGGCAAGCTCAAAGGCGGAGA
>JBHIBX010000161.1:0-3658 GCA_046759285.1 Candidatus Omnitrophota bacterium | reverse complement strand
ATCGTTTAAATATTTATGGTCTAACTCTGTAAGAATTCCATTAAGCAATTCCTTGAATTCCTTAAAGTCAAGGACCATGCCCGACTCACTGACCTTCTCAGCGCATGCGACAGCCTCAACTTGCCAGTTGTGGCCGTGAAGCTCTTCGCATTTCCTTTATATCCCCTCAGGTTATGTGCGCTGCTGAACCTGGATTGAACCTTTATCCTGTACATAACGTTATTCGTAATATCTCGAGGTTATCGCGTCCCATTTGCCCTGCGCCTTCAACAGAAAATCGCAGACTTCTCTCACGGCTCCTCTGCCGCCGACTTTTTCCGTTACAAAATGCACGAACGGCTTGACTTCATCCATGGCATTCGGCGGGCATACCGCAAGTCCGACACGTTTTAAAACGGGAATGTCGATGATATCGTCACCTATAAAACAGATCTCTTCGTTTTCAACATTGAACTTCTTCAGGATCTTTTTCAGGGCTTCTATCTTGTAATGGAAATTATGATATACCTTGTCGATCTTTAGCACCTTCGCGCGTTTAGTCACGACCTCCGAAGCCTTGGCGGTCAATATGACGCATTTGATCCCCGCTCGTTTTACAAAAATGACCCCAAGGCCGTCATTAACGTCAAAATTCTTCAGCTCATCTCCGTGATCTCCGTATATGATCCTTCCGTCGGTAAGGACGCCGTCGACGTCTAAAATGAGCAGTTTTATTTTCTTGGCTCTTTCTATGATCTCCTGAGAATATTCCTTCATTACACCAATCCCGCCTTGAGAATATCCTGGACGTCCAGAAGCCCTATCGGACGGCCTTTCTTGTCCACAACCGGGATCTCATCGATCTTCTTGTCTCTCAAGATCTCAAAAGCTTCCGCCGCAAGGCGGTCTCCCGTGATCATTGTCGGGGATTTTGTCATGATATCACTCACCTTCTTGTGAAGGAGGTCTTCCCCTTCTTCAAAGTGCCTCCTCAGATCCCCGTCAGTAAATATCCCTGTGAGTTTTCCTTTTGAATTGACAATGGTCGCGCTTCCTGCGCGCAATTTCGTGATCTTAAGAAGAACATCTTTTACCTTCGCATTTTTCTTTACGATCGGCGTCTTGGATTTAGGCCTCATGATATCCTCGACCCTCAGGATCAGCCTTTTCCCGAGCGAACCGCCCGGATGAAAAAGGGCAAAATCCTTGGGCTGGAAATCTTTCTTTTCAAGAAGCGCTATCGCAAGCGCATCTCCAAGGGCCAGCATCGCTGTGGTAGACGTCGTAGGCGCAAGTCCCATGGGACAGGCTTCTTTGTCGATGGAACTATCCAGGATGTAATCGCTGTTCGCGGCAAGGGTCGATTTCTTATTACCCGTCATCGATACGAGTTTCGCTCCGATCTTTTTGATGATCGGGATGAGCTTCACTACCTCTTCGGTCTCTCCGCTATTTGACAAGATGAGGATAACGTCATTCACGGTAACGCGGCCGAGGTCCCCATGAAGCGCTTCAGCGGGATGAAGATAAAGCGATGGTGTGCCTGTAGAGGACAACGTCGCGGATATTTTCTGCGCTATGAAACCGGGTTTTCCCATGCCGGTCACGATTATGCGGCCTTTGTTCTTTGCCAGAAGATTCACGACACTGGCGAACGTTCTGTCAACCCGGCCCGCCAGTTTGGCAATCGCTTTGCTTTCATTGATCAAAACTTTTTTCGCTCTGGAAATACTCATAGCTATTTTGTCGCCTCCTCGATCCTCTTTACCTGCACAATAAAATTTTCAAGCTCATCCAAGTCCAGCATATTGGATCCGTCACTTAGCGCTTTTTCGGGGGATTCGTGGACTTCCACGAAGAGGGCGTCAGAGCCGCAAGCAATAGCCGCCTTCGAAAGAGGCAAAATATACTGGGCTTCTCCTCCGCTTGAGGTCCCCTCACCGCCCGGCATCTGAACCGAATGCGTAGCGTCATACACGATCGGATACCCGGTCTCGCCCATTATAACAATGGATCTGAAATCATTAACCAGCATATTATACCCGAAGGTTGTTCCCCTTTCGGTCAAAAGTATATTCCGGTTACCGGCTGATTCTATCTTGTTTATAACGTTGCTTATCTCGTGAGGTGACATAAATTGGCCCTTTTTGACATTCACCGGTTTACCGGTAGAGGCCGCTTTAAGAAGAAGATCAGTCTGCCTGCACAGAAACGCCGGGATCTGCAGGCAATCAAGAACTTCCGCGGCCCGCCCTACCTCTTCCACTGAATGGACATCACTCAATACCGGAACGCCCAATTCCTTTCGTATATCAGACAGGATCTCGAGCCCCTCTTCAACGCCTGGCCCCCTGAAAGAATCTATTGAAGACCTGTTAGCTTTGTCGTAACTGGATTTGAATATGAACGGCATCTCCAGCTTATCCGTTATCTCTTTTATTCGCCGGGCGTGCTGAAAAGCGCTTTCCGCGGATTCAATAACGCAAGGGCCGGCTATCAAAGCAAGAGGATTGCCTTTACCGATCGTAACATTGCCCACTTTTACCGTTTTTGTTTCCATTACTCTCCTTGTTCGGTTCGCCTCAGGATCTCCTTCACCTTCTCGAGATCCTCGGGAGTGTCGACCCCTACCGTATCATACCTTGTTTCAATAGTCCTTATCTTGTAGCCGTGTTCCAGCACGCGCAGCTGCTCCAGTCTTTCCTCCACCTCCAGCGCGGCTTTCGGAAGATTTGTATAAGTATACAAAAAATCCTTTGTATAAGCGTAAAGGCCTATGTGCTTGTAATATCGCCCGCTCACGTTTTCAAGGTCTGCTGCGTAAGGCGTACTTTCTGATCCGCCCGCGCCGCTGCGCTGCACGAACGGAACCGGGTTCCTTGAAAAATATAACGCGAACCCCTTTCTGTCAATAACCACTTTTACGATATTCGGATCGGTGATCTCTTCTTTCTTGTGTATTCTTTTGATCAGAGTTGCCATCTGCACATTCCGTTCATATTCAAACACCTGCGCCAGTTCGTCTATCATCATGGGATGGATCAGGGGCTCATCCGCCTGAACGTTGACGATAACGTCCGCGTCGATCTCGTTCACCGCCTCGGCGACCCTGTCTGTGCCCGAAGGCTGTTCGGGAGAAGTAAAAACCGCCTTGCCCCCGAAAGATTCGACAGCCTTGAAAACCTTTTCCTTGTCTACCGCGACGATCACTTCATCGATCTCGTGCGCCATCTTCGCTTTTTCCCATACATACTGGACCATGGGCTTTTTATTTATATCGGCGAGCACCTTTCCCTTGAACCTGGTCGAATCCCATCTCGCAGGTATAACCGCCACTATCTTCATTTTCTCACCCTTCCTGTCTCCTGCTTAAGCTTTGCCATCAGTTCCTCTTTTTTCACTACCGCGGTACCGGATCTTGAAACCACTATGCCCGCCGCGCAGTTGGCGATATGCGCCGCCATTATGGGTGAGGCTCCGCTTAAAAGCGAGATCATATAAGTTCCTATAACGGTATCTCCGGCGCCCGAGACATCAAAGACGTCCTGTGCGAGCGTGGGTATTTTGCGGGAAGCTTTCCCTTTTTCAAAAAGCATCATACCTTCTTCTCCCAGCGTAACAAGAAGAACGTCTATCTTAAGTTTCTTTAAAAGCCTCTCCCCGCCCTTCTTCAAGGCCT
>JBHIBX010000160.1:0-3661 GCA_046759285.1 Candidatus Omnitrophota bacterium | reverse complement strand
AGCTGCCTGCTGATACTGTCTATTTCGGCCTTGATATCGACGATCTTTGGATAATTATCAGTGTAACGTTCCCTTAAATAACTAAGTTCAAATTTCAATTGCACCAACCGAGTCTTGAGATCAATTACTCCTGCCGGAGCCCTTCCTACTCCCGGTTCGACGCCAAGAAATTGCAATTTCTTTTTTATATCAGTAATAGACTTGTTCAGCTTTTCCAGCTGTTTTTCGACAAAGATCTTCGTCTTCCTGGCCTGTTCGATCTTCTTTTCCCAGTTTTTCTCAATAAAAATATTGGCAACCGTCTCTGTAATGTTTTTGGCCCTGAGTGGATTCCTATCAATAGTGCTTATCACTATAAGATCCGTGCCGGGTTTTTCCTCAACGGATATTTGTCCTCTTAACGACGCCACCATCGCCTGGACTTTGTCACTATCCGTTTCCGGTGTTATGTACCCCAGGTGCAAAGCAACTTCACGCAGTATGGTATAACTTTTTATAAGCTCTATCTGTGTGCTTATCCTTTCTCCTGCCGCCCCCCAGAAAGTAACACCCGCACCGGTAACTTCAGCTATTGGAGTTCTTCCTGTATCGAAATGCAGGGTGACGCTGGACTTATAGATAGGTTCGGCTTTTTCTGTGAAAAAATGCGAGCTCACTATTGAGACAAGAAAGACTGAGATGATAATCCACTTCCTCTTGTAGATTATCCGCAAATAATCCCAAATGTTTAATCCGTATTCAGGCATTTGATTTATTCTTCTGGTTTAAACTTTGTGAGCTGGTTACCTGTTATGATCTCCCGCCGCCTTTACCCAAAGATCATGCCAGTCAAACTGTCCGTCCATGATATCAACCTTGAGGTCGGCGAGTTTGTCGGCAAAGAACATCGAAGGAAATATCTTCTGCAGAACGAAATTATACTGTGCAATTTCAGATTCAGGAACGAATACGATATCCCCTTCCTTTAGGTATACGTTCTGCGAAATGTCCGCATTATGGATAAGGCGGCTCAGGTTTACCCTTATTATCTCGCTGCCTTCATATCCTCCCCGGACGATATGCGTACAGGATGGAACAGCATCCTTCGTAAAACCGCCTGCTAAAGTTATCAGGTTGATCACCCTGTCCCCCCTCTCAAGCCTGTATGCCCCCTGCTTAAGTACCTGGCCAAGGAGGAAGACTTTCTTATCGCCTATTTTCCTCACACCTACGGCCACGCGTGGGTCTTTAACGTAAAAAGCCATCTTTTTGCTTATCGCCTTTGCCAGTTCCCTGGGGGTCAGACCAATTGCTTTGACGTGTCCTATAAGCGGTAATGTTATCTTCCCTGTCTCCGGCCTTACAGTCACTGCACTTTCAAGTTCAGGGCATCTCCACACGGAAATATCCAGCTCATCTCTCACTCCGATCACATATTCACCTTTTTCCGTTATCGTCCCCTCCGGAGCATATGTAGAATACTCAAGAGGCCTTGTGGGTTTTGAGAAACGGGCACACCCTGAGTTGCTGATCAAAGCCGAAACTGCCAGGAGCATTAATATAGATTTGTGTAGTCCGTTTTTCTTAAACATACTCAAAACTCTTCCTTTTGCAGTTCTTTAATATCTATGCAACATTCCACGTGTATAAGCAGCTGTTTCGAAAGGTCCAGAAGTCTGCTTTCCCTCAAAGGATTTCCTTCCCTGTCATAACAAACCTTCAAGACAGGCCGCATGGGCACGTTTTCGTGAACCCTTATGACATTACCTACCTCACCGGAACTTATTCTGACCCAAGCGCCTATCGGAAATATCGATATATGCCGCAGCATGACTTTCAGAAAATGGTTGTCAAAATGATGACTCTCCTCATCCAGGATCTGCTGAATCGCTTTATCCGGAAGCATGCGCGGCCTGAACAACCTCGTATGAGTATTTGCCTCATATCTATCCATCAGCCCTATCAGTCTTGCTCCGTAGTGTATCTCCTCTTTCGTCAAACCTCTGGGATACCCTGACCCGTCGCATCTTTCCTGGTGCTGGCCTATTACCGAAGAAATAGCCTCATTAATGCCGGACAATTTCTTGAAGATCCTTTCTCCATACTCAACATGCTTCTGGACTTCTATGTATTCGCGTTTACGCAATGGGCGTTCATGGTTCCAAATATCCATCGGCACTTTCATCATGCCAATGTCATGAAAAAGAGATGCTATAACCAGATCAGTCAGCTTACTTTTTGAAAAATTCAGAGCAAGAGCCATCCTCACTGAAAGCAGGCAAACATTGACTGAGTGCGTGTAAAGATAGTTATCTTCGTAATCATCGCGCTGAAAAATCAGCCGGACAAGATCATCGGAATTTACGGAAGTCAAAAACTGGTCCGTAAACTCTCCAGCCTTCCCCAGGATCTCTTCGCCCTTGATCTGGTCTTCTTTCCCGGCCTCTACTTTATTCAAAACCGATGTCACATACTGCAGAATGTTATCGTATACTGATTCGGCTTTAGCAAGATCGGATTTCTGGCTTAACGATAGATCCGCCTCTTCCGCTTCCTTGGATAACGATATATCTTCTTTTCTTTCCTCCTTGACTTCTTCCTTCTTAGATAAAGATATATCCTCTTTTTCCGCACCCTTGGAAAGAGATATTTCTTTCTCTTCGCCCGCTTTTTCGGATCGCGGCTCCTTTTCTTCCTCTTCTTTTTTCTTCTTCGATCGAGGGCCCAGCCTTTCGAACCCCTCGAAGCCCTTGTGTAAATCTACCATGCTAGATCTCTTCTCCTAAATCCTTGCTGACATCGCGGACTATATGTCCGTCGATCTCATCGGCTTGACGCATGTAGCCCACCAAAAGGGACATATCGCAAATATTATTTATCTGTCTTGGCTTCCCGCTGGACGAGTTGTAAATAAAAGAACTTGCCTCATCGGTGAATATTCTCCGTTCAGCCCCGGCGATCTTCATCCTGTGCTTGATATAACCGATAGTCTCTTCTTCGTTCAGATGCTGGAGCATATAACATATCGCGAACCGCTGTTTGAACTGCGGCTGAGAATTTATGATCTCCCTGAGCTCGAGCTGCCCCATCATGATAAGTGTCACAAGAAACCGGTTTTTGTATTGCAAATTCATCATGAGTCTGAGTTCCTCGAGCACCTCTTTCTGCGTAATGAGGTGCGCTTCATCCACAATGATAATGGAATAGTCGCCTCTTGAGGCTATGTCTTGAAGCAGGTCGTCAATCGCTCTCCTCGCCTGCAGCCGCCCCAACGATTCAGCATTGCCGGACAATTGGTATACGATCTCCTGCAAAAGCTCTTCCGGATTTAACAGCGGATTGCTTATATAAACACTTTGGTAATTCCGGCTCTCTTCAACCTCGGCTAACAGTTCGTTAGCGATAGTCGTTTTTCCGGTCCCATAGT
Organism: Candidatus Omnitrophota bacterium; assembly: GCA_046759285.1. Taxonomy (GTDB): domain Bacteria; phylum Omnitrophota; class Gorgyraeia; order Tantalellales; family Tantalellaceae; genus JBHIBX01. The sequence continues at coordinate 255 of JBHIBX010000160.1, read as the reverse complement.
CCCCCGCGAGAAGAGCACCGGCTTTATTCTGCCTTATAACGTAAATAAGCCGGACGAGCGCCTCTTTGTGCTCAGGAGAATAATAGAAAAACTTAGGGTCGCCGGTATTTTCGAACGGTTTTTCCTTTAAGTTCCAATATTGTAAAAAATCCATAGTGCTTACACTGCCCATTAATGATTTTTTTCGATCTCCTTTAATCGATCTTCAAATAAACGGCTTCTATCCAGGTGTTCACGCCCGACGGGAAATTTATT
>JBHIBX010000159.1:0-3675 GCA_046759285.1 Candidatus Omnitrophota bacterium | reverse complement strand
CCAGGTCGATGGTCACTAATCCCATGTTCATACTGCTGGACGAACCATTCAGCGGCATAGATCCGATTGCGGTGTTTGACTGCCAGGAACTTATAAAAGAGCTTAAAGAAATGGGGCTCGGCATACTGCTGACCGACCACAACGTGAGAGAAACTCTCACCATAACCGATAGATCGTACATCATGTACGAGGGACAGATACTGATATCGGGAACAAGAGATGAATTGATAAACGATCCCAAGGCCAGGGAGATATATCTCGGCGAGCGTTTTAGCATGTGACGTGAGGCCATGACTTACGGAACGTAAGTCATAAGGGCGAACGTCATCCCGAGTGAACGAACCCGAGCTTGTCGAGGGGGAGTGAATCGAGGGATCTCAAATTATATTGAAAATAATATTAGCTAATGGTATATTGATAGATTCTAGTATTATTTTATAAGGAAAGGGAGCGGGGCATGGACATAACAATAACCGGAAGAAACATAGAATTGACGAATTCCTTAAAAGAATATGTTAATAAAAGAATAAGCAGGCTCGAACGTCTTTATGGCAGAATAAATAGCTGTGAAGTGATCATGGAAAAGGCCAAGATTAGGCAGGAAGTGGAAATTATTCTGCACCTGAAAAAGGCAAGGATAGTGGCGAAAGAGAGCTCTCCGGACATATACGCTTCGATCGATAATGCCGCGGAGAACGTCAAAAAGCAACTGAGGAGACTAAGGGGCCGGCTTCAGGCCAGGCGACGTAAAGCCGTGCTGGGCAAGATCATGAGGCCGGTCATCAGGTTCCGGGGAACGGAAGAGACAGGCTCAAATCCCGGAGAGCGCATCATCAAAGCAAGAACTTTTGCTTCAAAACCGATGTTGCCGGAGGAAGCGAAAATGGAGCTTAACCTCAGAGGCGCGGATTTTATTATGTTCAAGAACGCGGATACCGGCGAAGCAAATGTTTTATACAAGAAAGATGACGGCAATTACGGATTGATAGAACCTACTTTTTAGTGTCAATGGATGAAAGGTGATAATAGATGAAAAGCAAGATCAAAAAACTTGGCGGCACAGCGAGACAATTTGAGATAAAACTGTCTTCCGAGAAAGTCAACGGAATACTGAAGGAAGTCCTGGAGGACATAAGAAAAGAGGCGAAGGTCCCGGGGTTTAGGCCCGGGAAGGCCCCTCTTGATATTGTTCAGAAAAAATATGAAAAAGACGCCTTGGACGAAGTAAAACGACGGCTGATTCCCGAGGCCTATCAGCAGGCGCTCGATGAGCATGATATTGCCCCCGTGACTTACCCTGAGATCTCGGATATTTCTATTGATTCAGCCGGCGCGCTTGTTTTCAAAGCTAAAGTCGACGTTTATCCTGAGATCAAATTACGCAAATATAAGGGGCTCAAGGCCACAAAGGAGAAGGCCAGCGTGAAGGATGAGGAAGTTGAAGAGGCTCTTACGAGGATAAGGAACATAAACGCCGAGTTTACCGAAAAAGACAGCCCTATAGGAAAAGGCGATTTTGGTATCTGCGACGTAGAGGCTTTCGTCGACGGTAAATCCATCAGTACCAGGCACAGGAATATGTGGATAGAGGCCAACAAAGAATCCTCCCTGCTGGGGCTGGGTGAAGAACTTTGCGGCCTGAAGAAGGGCGACACGAAAGACATAGATGTTACCTTGCCGGAAAACTATCCCGATAAAAAATACGCAGGCAAGGCAGCGACGTTTAACATCGAGGTCAAAGACGTGCGTGAAAAGAAGCTGCCCGATCTTGACGATGACCTTGCCAAAAAACTCCAGAAAAAAGATATGAACGAAGTGCGCGATAGCCTTCACGCGCAGATAATGGAAAGAAAGGCGTACAATAATAAAGTGAACATGAAAAACCAGATAATGGAGCAGCTTTTGAAGGCGCACTCGTTCGATGTTCCTGAATCGATGGTAAAGAGACAGCTTGACGTTCTTATTGAAAAAGCCCAGAACGAACTGGCTCAAAAGGGCGTTGACAAAGAACGAATAGAATCAGAAAAAGACAAGTTAAGGCAGCAGATGCAGGGCGACGCCGAAAATAAAGTCAGACTGTATTTTATACTCGATAAAATAGCGAACGAGGAAAATATTATTGTGGAGGATGACGAAACAGATGAATGGCTAAAGTCCCTGGCGCAGTCTTACGGGCAGCCCTTTGAAAATGTAAAGAAATATTACGAGGAAAAGGATCTGATAGGCGGCTTGAAGGAGCAGCTCAGGGAAGAGAAGACTCTTGATTTTTTACTGTCGGAAGCAGTGATAACTGAAAAGAATAAATAAGGGAGGGTGTTATGAGCGTAATACCGATGGTTATTGAGAAAGAAGGCAGATTGGAAAGGGCTTATGACATTTATTCACGTCTACTGAAAGACAGGATAGTATTTATAGGGTCTCCGGTTGACGATAACGTGGCAAATATCGTTATCGCGGAGCTTTTGTTTCTGCAGATGGAAGACCCGGACAAGGACATCGACCTCTATATTAACACTCCCGGCGGGAATGTCACCAGTGGCCTGGCGATTTACGACACAATGCAGTTCGTCAAGCCCGATGTTAACACCTATTGCGTAGGACAGGCTTCCAGTATGGGCGCTGTCCTGCTTGCCGCGGGGACAAAAGGCAAAAGGCACGCTCTTCCTCATTCCAGGATCATGCTGCATCAACCGTGGGGCGGAGCCCAGGGCGCCGCTGTGGATATACATATCCAGGCCAAAGAGATCGTCAGGATAAAGGAGCGGCTGGAGAATATTCTCGTCAAACATACAGGGCAGGCCCTAGACCGTATCAAGGTCGATACCGACAGAGACTTCTTCATGGAAGCCAAAGAAGCCAAGGAATACGGACTAGTGGACAACGTTATCGAAAATATATCAAAGAAATAACAAAGGAGAGATTGAGAATGAGAAAGTACAGACTCATGTCACCCGGACCGACGCCGGTGCCGGAAAAAACATTGTTAAGAATGGCCGATACCATTATTCATCACAGGACTCCCCAGTTTCAAGCGGTGCTAAAAAACGTAAACGTCAAACTGAAGGAGGTTTTTAACACAAAAAATCCGGTATTGATCTTCGCTTCAAGCGGATCCGGTGCTATGGAAGCTTCCGTGGTGAACTTTCTCTCAAAAGGAGACAAGGCCCTTATCATAAAGGGCGGTAAATTTGGTGAACGGTTTGGTGAGATCTGTAAGGCTTACGGTGTTGAGACCGTCGATTACGATGTTACATGGGGGGATTCGGCCGATCCTTCTGTTGTTGAGAAGTTATTAAAGGAAAATCCGGATATTAAAGCGGTTTACAGCACATTGTGCGAGACTTCGACCGGAGCCAACAATGACATAGAGGCGATAGGAAAAGCCGTGGCCAAAACGGGGGCCATTCTGGTTGTAGATGCCGTCAGCGGGTTGTCCGCCGACACGTTAAATGCGGACGATTGGGGCGTGGATGTCATAGTTTGCGGCTCCCAGAAGGGGATCATGCTGCCGCCGGGACTGAGCTTCATGAGCGTCAGCGAAAAGGCGAAGAAACTCATGGAAGGGTCGGATCTGCCTAAATATTATTTCAGCTTGAAAGCGGCCCTGAAATCCTACGAGAAGGACGATACACCATGGACACCGGCGGTATCGCTGATAATGGGTCTTGACAGTGT
>JBHIBX010000158.1:0-3678 GCA_046759285.1 Candidatus Omnitrophota bacterium | reverse complement strand
CGTCAGGGCCGCGCTGGAAGCCATGTGTTATCAGACGAAAGACGTATTGGAAAGCATGCATAAGGATTCGGGCCTAAGGATAAAGAACTTGAAAATTGACGGTGGCGCGGTGGCGAATGATTTTCTATGCCAGTTTCAGTCGGATATCCTTGGGATCGATGTGATCAGGCCGAAAGTGATCGAGACTACTTCCCTCGGAGCAGCGTATCTTGCGGGACTCGCGGTGGGATACTGGAAAAACGTGAGTGAAATTAAGAAATTCTGGAAAAATGATAAAACGTTTAGACCGAAAATGCCGAAAAGATCCGCCCTGGATCTTTATAAGGGCTGGCTCGAGGCCGTAAAAAGAACTTTGTAAATGAAACGAAACTTCGACAAATTCATCAAAAAGAAATACGACCTTTTGATCATTGGCGGCGGCATTAATGGTGCGGGTATCGCCCATTTAGCTCAGGACCATGGTTTGAAAGTGGCCCTTCTTGAGAAAGGGGATTTTGCAAGCGGCACCTCCGGCAATTCCACCAAATTGATCCACGGGGGTATTCGCTATCTTGAAAATTTTGATTTTGGTCTTGTAATAGAATCCTTAAAAGAACGGACTATCCAATTAAAAGCCGCTCCGCATTTGGTTAAACCTCTTTCTTTTGTTATACCGGTTTACAAAGGAGACAGGCGTCCTCTCTGGATAATGAAATTAGGCGTTCTCCTTTATGATCGCCTTGCCGGAAAGTATTCGATCGGCAAACACCGTCGTTTAAGCGCGGATAGAATATTAGAACTTATTCCCGGGATCCGACGTGAAGGGCTTCAAGGAGGTGTACTTTATCATGACGCCCAAATGGATGATGCGCGGCTTTGTCTTGAAAATATTTTATCGGCTAGGGAAAAGGGGGCCGATATTGCCAATTATGTGGAGGTGCTTTCTTTTCTGAAGGAAGGAGAAAAGGTTACGGGTGTCCTAGCTAAGGATACTTTGGGGGGAAGTGTTTTTGAAGTCCGCGCGAAAAAAGTGGTTTGCGCGGTAGGTCCCTGGACAAACCGCCTGCTCAAGAAAGACAATCCCACTGCCAGGAAGAGGATCCGCACGACAAAAGGAGTGCATATTGTTTATGAAGGGAAACTTTCCGATCACGCCCTTTTGTTGCCATCCGATCGAGACGGTCGTGTCTTTTTTGTTATTCCCTGGATGGGACATTCTTTGATCGGCACAACAGATACAAATCATATCAAAAGTCCGGATGACCTTCGGGTTTCTGATGAAGATATTCAATATTTAGTGGAAAATACGAAACGCGTCTTTCCGGACAGGGATTTTTCCTCAAGAAACATTATCACAAGCTTTGCCGGATTAAGACCCCTTATCCGGAAGCGGGGAAACCCTTCAAAGATTACTCGCACTCATGCCATTGCGAAAACAAAGTCAGGCCTTACATTCGTGATGGGTGGCAAATATACCACGTATCGAAAAATTGCGGAAGATACCTTGTGGAAAATGTTTAAAATCAGGGCCAAAAAAGTTTTCCGTCTTTATGGCGGTGGGCGCATCCATGTCGAGACGGATAATGTGGCGAAAAAATACAATATGGATCCAAACACGATTACCTTCCTCATGGATAAATATGGAACGCGTTATCAAGAGGTCCTCGGGCTTCTTAAAAACGACAAATCGCTTGCACAAAGGATCTGCGACTGCTCGCCCGCCATTAAAGCCCAGCTCATTTATTCTGTCCAAAATGAAATAGCCCTCACGGCAGACGACATCATCTCAAGAAGGCTTTCCCTCCAATTTTTTCCTTGCAAAACTGAGAAGTGTCGCAGCCTCATCACTCGATTTATGCAAGATGGGAGGGAGGGGCATTGATTGCACACAGATCACATGGAAACGATGATTTACAGCTGAATGACATCATGGAAACAGCCTTATCATTTCAAAAAAGCCGGGTGCTGCTTACGGCTTATGAGCTGGGAGTGTTTACGGCTCTGGGCGAGAAAAGTAAATCTTCGGCCGAAGTGGCGAATGCATTAGGCGCAGCGGAACGGGCTACAGACCGTCTCATGAACGCGCTTTGCTCCATGTCCTTTCTGGAGAAAAAAGGGGATCGATTTTCAAACACACCCCTTACCTCAAAGTTTTTTGTTGAAGGCAAACCCGATTTCAGCAGGGGTTTTATGCATTTTGTGCAAACGTGGGATACCTGGAGCACTCTTACCGAAGCTGTGCGCCAAGGCAAATCCGTAATAGGTGAAAAACTGGATGAGCACAGCAAAGAATGGTTTGAGCCGTTTATCGCGCTTATGCATGAGCACACCCTTGAGCAGGCTCCGGCTGTTGTCGCTCTACTTGATATCCCCGAGGGACTAAGACTGCTGGATGTGGGAGGCGGCTCCGGCGGTTATTCCATGGCATTTGTCAGAGCAAAGAAAGGTGCTACCGCGGTAGTCTTTGACCTGCCGAAGGTCACCCCTCTTGCCGAAAATTATATCGCGGAAGCGGGGCTTTCAGACAAAATAAAGACCAAAACTGGGGATTACAAAGTTACTGATTTTGGAAGCGGGTTTGATCTGGTATTTCTTTCGGCGATCATCCATATTAATTCTGTTGAAGAAAATCGAAAATTAATAAAAAAGTCGGCCCAGGCCTTAAATCCAGGAGGTCAGGTTGTAATACAGGATTTTATCATGGATGAAAACCGTATAAGCCCGCCCTTTAACGCTCTTTTTGCGTTGACCATGCTCGTAGCCACAGAATCCGGAGATACTTATACTGAATCTGAAGTGCGAACGTGGATGGAAGAGGCGGGTTTATCGAATATTATTAGAAAGGATACCGGCTTCGACTCAAGTCTGATCATAGGCAAGAAAGCATAAGGACCTGTATGCAGCATAACGAAGAGACATTTAAAACAACCGATTGTCTGGACATATTCGCGCAATGGTGGCGACCGGGGGCCGAACCCAAAGCGGTTGTTGTCATCGTGCATGGCTATGCTGAGCACAGTAGCCGCTACACCCATGTGGCTGAATATCTGATTCGTCACGGCTACGCGGTATATGCATTTGATCTGCGCGGTCATGGCAGGTCTGAAGGAACGCGCGCCTTCGTCCGTTCATTCGACGATTACCTCGCGGACCTCGCGTGTTTTTTGACCCGCGTGAATAAACGCGAACAGGGAAAGCCCATCTTCCTTTTGGGGCATAGCATGGGGGGCACCATCGTCACCCTGTTTGCCGTCACCCGGCAAAGCGACGTGCGCGGATTGATCTTAAGCGGCACACTCTTGAAGACTCCTGAAGATATTTCATCCCTCTCGCTCTATTTTTCGCGGATCGCAAGCTATATTTTTCCCAAACTGCCTGTTATCAAAAAAGTGGACAGTCGCTTAATTTCGCGTGATCCCCGGGTCGTGGCGCGTTATGAAAACGATCCGCTTGTCTATAGGGGGAATATGCTTGCGGGGGAGGCCGCCCAGATCAATCGTGCCATAAACCTTATCCGGATCCGGATGGAGTCTATTTCTCTACCGCTGTTGATCTTGCATGGCACCGCTGACGGCTTGGTCGATGTTGAGGGCAGCAAAGAACTCTACAACCGTGCCGGGTCAGCTGACAAGACGCTGAAACTGTACGAAAGCTTTTACCATGAAGTTTTGAACGAGCCGGATAAAGAGCGGGTACTGT
>JBHIBX010000157.1:0-3681 GCA_046759285.1 Candidatus Omnitrophota bacterium | reverse complement strand
GGGCCTCCACATGGAACGGACGATAGCGATAACGAAAACTTTTTTTAACCCCGAAGCGCTTTTGGCACTCGGAGCAATCGTTGCGATAGTGTGGATCGCATATAAGACATATAAAGTCAACAGGCTCGTTTCATTTGCGATAGTGTGGTTTTTTGCCAATCTGCTGCCTGTTACAAACATTATTCCCATCAACAGCTTCCTCGCGGAACACTGGATATACATGGCCTCCATCGGTCCGTTTTTGCTTGTCGGCATGGGGTTCGCGTGGGTTTATAAAAATCTTTTTTCACGCGGAAAGATTACAAGAATCATATTTTTCGCAGTGCTTGCGGTTTTTGTAGGTGTATATTTCAGGCTTACTGCGATCAGGAACACGGATTGGAGAGACGAGATCACTTTTTTCCACAGCACCTTAAAATATCATCCGAGGAACGCGCGTTTATATCTGAATCTCGGAAATACATATTACGAAAAAGGGGAAATAGACAAAGCCATAGAACAATACTGGAATGCAATAAAGATAAACAAGAATTATGCGGTTGCATACGGAAATATAGGAAGCGCGTATCTCCATAAAAAGGATATAGAAGAAGCAGAAGAGTTCCTGACCAAGGCAGTCGGGATAAAGCATAATTACCCGATAGCGCATTATAATCTTGGAATAGTTTACTTCAAAAAAGGGCGTTATAACGAAGCTGTAAAAGAGCTGACGACAGCCACAGAGCAGCTGCCACAGCTCTATCAGGCATGGAATATGCTGGGTCGGACATATCTAAAACTTGGCGAAAAAGATAAAGCCCGGGAATCCTTCCAGAGATCCCTTAAGATCATGCCCTCTCAGGCTAAGGTTATGCGAGTTCTTGAGAGAATGAGGTAACTTTCCCAAAAAGATACCAAAATACTGCAAAAAGTGGAGAAAATACCTCAATTTAAGCCTAAAAAACGTATATAATCCCAAAATCTATGCCAATTCCATCCCGGGGATGGACATCCCCGGTGCCAATTGTCATCCCGGAATTTCGCGAAGCGAAATATCCGGGATCTAGATCCCGTGTCTCACTCACTTTGTTCGTTCGCACGGGATTTTGAGCGACAGATCCCGCATCAAACTCACTTCGTTCGTTTGTGCAGGATTTTGAACAGCCATACAATTTACGTCATTTAATTCCGTAAATTGTAGCTGTTCAAAAGTTAGAATTGACTTTTTAACAGATCTTAGGTATATTATTTATAAATTTAATTAAAAAGTTAGATAGTGGTTAAATGGGAGGAAAACTAAATATTTTTACAAATAGGAGAGAACAATGGCCAAAAAAGAAATAAAAAGCATTGCGCAGTTTTTCAGGATTTGTCCGGGATCTGAAGGCGAACAGATGGCCCTCGATGTTTTCGAACTTATAAAGCAAAAGAAAAGCTTTTCGCCAAGCGACATCGAGGGGAAGAGAGGCGTGAGCAAGAAAGCAGCCGCGGATTACATCAATGCCTGTGTAAAGAAAGACCTGCTCAAAATTTCCGAAGCCGGCAAAAAAAGCCTTCTTAAGTTCAATGATGTTGAGAAAAAGGTCCTGGGCATCGGGTTTGGTGATGATGAATGCATACTGATTGCCATGGATCTTGCGGGAAATATCACTGCGAGGGATTTCATAAAGATCGATCTATACAGAAAATGGAAAGGGAAAAATAAAGAGGTAGAAGCCCTGGTTGAACAGATACGGCAGGGGACAAAGCTTCAAGGAGAAAGGTTTTCATGCGCAGGGATAGCTTTTCCGGAAGAGATGATATCTATAAATCCCAAAAGCACAGAAATCCTGGCAAAGGGCATGAAAAGTCTTTGGGGGTGTGATGTTTATTCAACGAAAGAAGCTACCGCGGCCGCGTATGGAGAAAAAGATTCTATGAAAGAGCCCGTCGAGGGAACCATGGTATACCTTCATACAGATATCGGAATTGGAGCGGTGGTAAAAGGAGAAATGGTCTTCGAGGCGGATGAGTATAGCACCAAAGAAGGAGGTGCTTATTTGAAGCCCTGGAATCAATTCAGTGTTATGAATACCGCGAAAAATCTGATCGACAAAGGAGTCGGAACCGATATCGTGAAGATGGCGAACGGTGACATCGATAGGATCAATCTGGACATTATATTAAGAGCAGCGGAAAATAAAGACGAGCTCGCGGAAGATCTTGTCAAAAGGTCAGGACTTGCATTAGGCGTTAGGGCGGCGTACCTGGTAAATCTGTTTGATTCCAACACGGTAGTCCTGGGTGGGGGCACGGAAAGGAAAGAAGGCAGTTTTATCCAGTATGTTCAGGAAAGTGCTGGAAAATTCGTGGTGAAGAACCTTGTAAATAGATTGAAAATTGTTCCCGGCGTTCTCGGGAAAGAGGCATCTTCCACCGGTGCCGCTTTGCTGTGCCGGAGGGAATTATTTATAACGGAGGTGTAATATGGAGAAAGGCGAACGAAATGAAAGGAAATGTGAAATATGCGGGAAGTCGTTCATCCCAAACAAATACAGGCCTAACCAGGAGATATGTTCGAGCCTGGAATGCCAGTATCAAAGGCAGCTTGAGAACATGCGCCAGTGGAGGAAGGCTAATCCCAATTACTTCAAGTATAAGGAATCCCAGGATAAATCCTGGAAACAGACTTGTAGGGAAAGGTCTCTCGAATGGCGCAAAAAACACAAAGAGTATCTCCAGCTTTACAGGGAGGCAAACAAGCAGAGACACCGGGAGTACATGAGAGATTACATGAGGAAGTACCGGTCGAAGAAAAAGAGCGCGAAAAAGACGAGCGAAAGTTCTGCCAGTGGATCCAAATAAAATAGCCCCTAAGTTTGATTTGAGGAGATACATTGCTTACTAAAAGATATAAATTCCTCTATAAAGCTGTAACTCTACTGACGTTCGTTTGCTTTCTTTTTAACAGCATACCCGTTTCTGCGGAAGAGAAAACAGTCCAAAAGAAAGGCGGGTTTTATGCGTATAGCGAAGAAGAAGGCGAAGAGCTGACCGGAGAAGAGTTAAAAGCTAAGCGGAAAGCTGAACGCGGCGCAGAGCGCAAGGCCAGAGAGGCAAAACGCGCCGCTGAACGCGCTGCTCGCGAAAAGGCAAAGAAAGAAGCCGCCGCCAAGAAAGCAGCCGAACGCGAAGCCCGCAAACAGAAACTTGCCGCAGAACGTAAGGCTCGAGAAGCAAAACGCGCAGCCGAGAAAGCATCCAGGGAGAAGGCCCGCCAGGAAACCGCAGCCAAGCGTAAGGCAGAGCAGGAAGCCCGCAAAAAAGAACGCGAGGCGGCAGCGGCAAAGAGAAAAGCCGAGCTTGAAGCCAGAAAGAAGGAACGCCAGGAGGCTGCAGCGAAGCGCAAGGCAGAACTTGAAGCAAAGCGTGCTGCCCGGGAAAAAACCAGCAAGAAAGCAGCCGCGAAACGAAAAGCAGAACAAGAAGCGCGAAAACAAAAACTCGCCCAAGAGCAGGCCGCTAGGGAACAAGCAAGAAAAGAAGCCGCTGCTAAGAAAGAAGCCGAACGCAAAGCCCGCAAAAAGAGATTAGCCGCAGAACGTGCAGCACGGGAACAAAAACTTGCCGCAGAAAAAGCTGCGAGGGAGAAGGCCCGCAAAGAAGCTGCCGCGAAACGAAAAGCAGAACAAGAAGCGCGAAAACAAAAACTCGCCCAAGAGC
>JBHIBX010000156.1:0-3717 GCA_046759285.1 Candidatus Omnitrophota bacterium | reverse complement strand
CAAGCTTGTCTTTGCCTGCCAGATAAGCTTCCCTTCAATACGGACGGGTTTTTTAGACGTAGGGAGGGTCAGGGCCAGGGCCACCTTTTTTGCTTCATCCAGTTTTTCGCCTATCTCGAATCTAACCCCGACTGGTGAAATGTTTTTGGTGACAAGTTCACTGACCTTGCCATCTAAGGATATTTTTATCCTTAAAGGCTCTTCAATTCTTATGTATCGTCTTCTTTCCGGTAATTTTAACTTCATTCATCCGCCTTATGCAGTAATGTTCTACATGAGAAAAACGAGCGGTTTGCACCTTAAAAAATGGAGGAAACCGCTCGTTTTCACTATTGTATTTTACGTAAGTTATTTAGCAGCGGGCATATCCGGTAATATGCGCGGCTTATCATATCTTCCGATGGGAAAAGTCGTTAGATCAAATGCGCCGGAAGCCGTACGGGCAATAGCTTTACAGGTCCCTTGCCACACCCCCAATAACGCCCCTTTAATAGGGTTGTTATACTCTTTCGTCTTATCGACAATTCTTTTCGGGACTTCAGTCCATCCGAACGCGGCGTTCATGAACCCTCTTTCAGCTTTCTGTATGGGGCCTGCCGGACGGGTGGAAGTGGCTTTCCCTGTCTTACTGACTTTTCCGCCCCTCATTGTGGGCATGTCTGCTGCAAAAGTAAAAGTTGAAATCGATAATATTAAAATAGCCACAATAAAAAGAACTATAAACTTTTTCATCTTTTACCCCCCTTTGTTATTTGCAAGAAATATAGCATAATATAGTATAAATGTCAATAAATCACATTATTTATTTAGGCGCCAGAAGGCTCGATAACCTCTTCTTTCTCCGGAATTACTTCGGGCTCTTTCCATGTTTCTGACCAGTTTTTGATAAACTGCAGCACGTCTTCATTTACTTCAAAGCCCCAGGAGCTGTTATGTCCCGCCCCCATACCCATATATCCGTCCAGATTCCTGAATATAGCGAACTTCGTCGTATCTCTTTCGCTTTCTTTCAGGACCTTTTCCAGCCTGTCAACTGCCTGTGGATCGAAATCGGTGTCCTTTTTTCCGAAAATCACAAGCAAAGGCCTGTCAAAAAGCAGCACGGTTTCATACGGCTGGCGTATTATGTAATCCCTGTACCCTTTAAGGGGCACTTTCGCGCCCATAAAGAAAGAAAAGTCATCCTTTGAGCTCGCGATCTCTTCAAGATGGCTTTCGACTAATTTTGTTATCCTTGCCAGGTATATATCGTTAACGGGCCTGTAGCCATATTTATCCATCGCCGTTTCAACTTCTTTGCGGGCTGACTCGTGAAAAGCTATTGTCTTAAACGATTCAAGCGACATGCCAAGGACGACACATGAGTGAATGTCTTTTATCTTTTCTGCGGCTTTTAGCGAAAGATAGCCGCCGCCTTTGTAACCTATAAGCATTATTCTGTTCTTTTCGATCTCCGGAAGGCTCTTCAGGTAGGCAAACGCGTCTGCTATATTTTGGATCCTCTTTTCATCGCCAAGGTCCACCAGATTGCCCTGGCTTTTTCCCTGCCCCGGCTTATCAACAATAAGAACCGCATATCCTGATTCCGAGAGAAATTCAGCATATGACTCCAAAAGTGATTCTTCGGCCCTCATCATCGGCCCATCGCCTGAGACAAGTATAGCGGACGGAAAAGGCTCTTTGCCTTCAGGCATCCAGAGATAGCCCGAAAGTATCTGGTTTTCACTTTCAAAAAACACTTCTTCTTTTCTCTCTCCCTTCACGGCGCTCGTTTTAACATCTGCGGCCGGTTTCTTTTCTTGCGTTCCCGATGGCCGGGAGCCCTCCGCCTCTTCTGGCTCGGAAGCGGAACCCGCAAGAACGAAACGCAGCTTCTTGCGCGGCACTTCCAGTGACAGTACCTCGTGCTTGTATCTAGAGGTGAAAATCTTCGCTTCCGGAAGACCTTTTGAGCTTACCGTAAAACGCTCCGTTTCTATCTTTCGCCCCATTATCGGAAGATACTCTTCATCCGCGTATTTGATCTCGATCTTGTCACGAAGAAGAGGCACCGGAGCCTCCATCGGCACCATAACTTCGAAAAACTGGGCTCCTTTTTTCCAGTAATTGTACTTCTCCATGATCGGCATGTATAACATGATGTCATCAGGGGAAAATACCATGGTCTTGTGCCCCGTCTCGAAGTCTTTCATGGAAAAATACTGCGGATAGCCCAAAAACAAGAGGTCGGTCCTGTCCGCTTTATGTTCAAGGATAACGCTCTGAGCGCCTCCCCTGATACCGATCAACTCCTTAGCATATTTAAGCGGAAGCATTTTTCGTTTTTCCAAGACAAGTTTTTCCGTCACCAAGGGCCATTCCAGAGAATGCGCGTATTCTGCTTTCGTCTTATAGATAACCTTGTCCTCTGTCACATATTTATCAACCTTAACGGTCCCGATAGATCTATCTCCTACAAATACTTCATAAGTAAAACTTTTATGCTTTGTCAGGTCGATATAGTAGAAAGCGAGGACAATAAGGGCGGCAGCCAGTATCACCAGGAATGAAACCATCGCGATAAGTTTTTTCATAATACCGTTACCCCTGTGATCGAATATTCCATCTTTATCCGGTCTTCCGCGCTGGTTTTCGCGAATTCTTCCTTCGAGGAAAACTGTGAAACTACTTCGGAAGGACAGTTCCTGAGCAAATGCCTGAACGATACGCTTTCACCGGTGAGGAGAACGTTGCTCGTATACTCTACCGCGGAAAACGAGGCGGAATGGGCAAAACCTTCTTCCCCTATCGGATGAAACCAGCCCTTGTAGATTACGGAACCGTCAGGTTTCAAAAAGGATATCTCCATCAGGATGGAAGTGATAGTTTTCGGAGAATTGTTCTTGAGGCTTCCCTCTATGAAGGGCAGACCTGAAAACGGACCCTCGTGCGCAATCCGGACGTTTATGTTCGAGATCGCGATATCCTCTTTGAACATTTCCGCCGTAAGCTTGGCTATGGAACTTTTGTATCGTGAGATGAAAGTGGTATTTTTCCACTCAATGTAAAGCGAATACCCGATGACGGTCGAGGCCAGAACCACACCTATGATCAATGAGGAAAAAGCAATTACCAGAAAATGTTTGCTACGTATCATGGCTACCATTTTTTATGTTCTGCATGTAGATTTCTCTCGTGCCGTTGAAATACGACACAAGTTCGTCCGAAGCATAATCCGGATATGTCCACGGCCACGGTCTAAAACCACCGTCCTGCCAATACAGCGTAGATTCGGCAAATATACGCTTTCCGATATGGACCCTGTGCGTATAATCCTTTGTTGTCAAAAGAACGAGCTTTGCTTCCGTAACGTATCCTGGATCAATATTTACTGTTCTTTTGTTATCGACACTGGTACGTTTTTCGATTTCGTTCGTTTCCACCTTTATCCGGGCGATGTCTTCGCGGTCTCGCAGCTCCTTGAAACAGATGAGTTTCCGCTTCAGCGGCCTGCCCATCTCTTCCCAATAATAGTCTGTATAGTCAAAAGGGATAAATTTGTCAAGGGGTTCGAGGGCCCCGTATAGCTTCTTCAGCTCTTCTTCTGCCGATGCCAGTGCGCTTTCGTCCTTGAGGATTATGCTGGTTATCAGTTTAACGGGTTTTTGTTCTATAATGGCGCCCATACGATTATTCTCCGATAATCTGCACAATAAGTTTGCGTTTCCGTGACCGTGT
>JBHIBX010000155.1:0-3724 GCA_046759285.1 Candidatus Omnitrophota bacterium | reverse complement strand
TTATCTTGGGACGCTAAGGAGCGGGGATGCCGGAGTCCGTAAGTTTGCTGTAGACATTTTTCCATATTTGATGGGAAGCTTGGGCAAGAGATCATTATTAAGAAGACAAGTGATGCGCGCTCTGCTTGGCCTCTATTCTGATCCGGATAAAGGCGTCAGGGAAGCGGCTGATAAACGAGCAAGGGAGCTTGGGGCAACTGACAAGCAGATCAAGAAAGCATATGTCGAAGCCTTAGGCAGTCCGCATGGCAAAGCGCGTCTGGATGCCGTGAGTTTCCTGCGTTCAGTTGATGGTGAAAAGCTGACCCGACTCATGATCAAAGCCTTGCTGCAGCTATTGGCGGATCAGGACAAAGAAGTGCGTGATGAGGCGGGAAAGAATTTAACTGAACTGGGAGTTATGGTTGAGAGAATAGCAAGAGAAGAAATAAAGGTCTTGCGAACGAGTCCCCATAAAGAGGTGCGCAAATCCGCCGCGGAACACCTGCATAAGGTTGTTACCGAATGGAGCGGAGATCCTGCATTTGTAGACGAGATGGTCGAAGGACTACTCATTGGTTTGATAGATGTGGATCCGGATGTCAGGATGGTTGTTGGAAATACACTAAACAAATTAGAAATTTCAAACAAAAGACGCGAAAAGATCTACATTAAAGGATTAGCCCATTCCAACACTGAAATTCTAAAATTGTCCATAAAGGCTCTTGGTGGGCTTGGCAGCCAAAAAGCAATAGGTCGTTTAGGACGCTTGACCGGGGATAAAACTCCGGAGGATTTACGCAACGAGGCAACAGAGGCGTTAACTCAGATACGCGCAAAAAGGCCTGAGGCCTTTGCCGGTCTCAAGGAGAGAATAGCAAGATGGCGGCTAAGGAGAAAACTCGATAGTCCCGATCCGGAAAAACGCAGGGCTGCCGTGAACGCTTTTGGTCAATATGAATGGTATGCGGACGAAGAAGCTAAAGCCTTAGTCGATATGCTGTATGATGAGGATGCGGACATCATTGCGGATGCTGTAAACATGTTAAGCCGGCCAGCCGGAAAGAGAGCCATACCTTACCTGGTCGAGAGGATGTCGGAACCTGAAAGTTCTTCTATACGAGATCTTGTGTTATTCGGTATTCTGAACAACCATAAAGAGCATGAAATAGCAGCAAATAGAACCCTGAGGCCTGTCCTTGAACCGCTCATGGAACCTTTGGTTACACGCTTGAGCGATCAAGACGGAGAAGTCCGACAGGCTGCGTACGAAACCATACTCCTTATTGTATATGATGTGACAAGGGTTATAGCAGACCTTATGTATCTTATGGAAAATGAGGATGAAGGGGTTCGCACCGACGCCGAGAGATTTTTGAATGACTTTATTGCGCGCTTTAGGCAGAATCCCAATGTTGAGCTTGCGATCGCCGATTCGATAGAACTTTTATCGGAACCGGATTTGAGTCCGGCGTTTTATACAACGGTAATGAAAGCCTTGAGAAGTATGAACGCTCCGCCGGAACAACTGCTTGAAGTCATGGGCAGGGCATTAAGGAATCCTGACCAGAATGTCTGGGGCCCCGCGCTGAATGACATCGCCGGTTCCGGCATATCCGGCGCTAAAGAGCTCCTGGAGGCAGTGATCGCGGAAACGCAGGAAGATTCACTTAAACGTGTGACGATAGCCAGGGTCATACAGGTCATGGAAAGCCCTGGCCCCGAGCAGCTTAATGGTTTTATATTCGTACCCCCTGTCTTGGCCCTCACGGATTTAGGCACAGCATTTGTCTTATTCTTTGTGATCGTGCCGATCGTTTTAGCGATTGCTTATGTGATCATATTCCGCCATCAGATAAAGCAGTGGCCGTACCGTATCAAGCTCTGGTTCTGGAGTTTTCTGTCGTATGTCGCACAGCCGGCTTTACGGGTTAAAGCCGTGGAACACTTGGGTAAGATTTTTACAAAAGCAGATCAAAAGAGGCGTAACAAGATAAACAGGAGGTTGATCAGTTGTTTATTTGACGAAAACCCGAAGGTAGTATTGGCAGTCATGGAAATACTGGGCGAGATAGGCGATCAGGAAACTGCAAAATCATTGCTCGCTATTGTGACAACAGGGGATGATCCCGAGCGAAAACATGCGTCTACCCGCCTGGCTGCCGTAAAGATACTTGGCAGCATGGGCCTGGCCGGGAAAATCACCGATTCCGTGACTAGGACCCTGGCACTAAGGGTTTTGCTTGCCCGTTTGCGTAATGAAGAAGATGTGGATGTCCGGGCGGAAGCCCTTATAGCCGCGAAAAATCTGAACGCATCAGACAACCGTGTCATTGTGGCCTACCTTATGGCTTTAAACAGTGAATACCCTGAAGCTCGGAAAGTCGCCGCAGCGATGCTCGCAAACTTCCAGGACAATAGGGCCAAGAAACCGTTACTCCATCTTGTATCGATTGAGCATGATGACGAAGTCCGGGAAGCGGCTATTGATGCCGCTCGCAATCTCGGGGCCACAGAAAATGAGATCGAGGATGCAAGACTCAGGTGTGTATTTGCCGGAATGCAAGATTCTGTGGACGAAGTTTTTACGGAACGGCTTGCTGAGGAACATCCTTTCGCAGAAGCACGGCCTTCGATTGGAACTGAAACAGATGTTCCCGCGCAAACGGTGGAAGTAATGGCGGCTCCGGAGTCGGACCAGGAAAAGGGCCCAGGATTTTTGGCCTGGTTAGGCGGCACCTGGTTGGGCAGGCTCGTGCTGGGAACAGGTCGCTGGTTTAAGATAAGGTACCTCCTCTTAAGGCCGAGAAGCAAAGACGCCAAGAAGCGCGCTTCAAGCATTAGATATCTGGGCAGGCATGGTGCGGCCAATAAAAAAATATTAGGAGCTTTGATAAAGCGCCTGGGCGATGAAGACCTGGATGTTGCAGCGGCCGGCCTGGAAGTATTTACTAATGCCAAAAAGAGAGTCACGGTGCCGCTTTTGATCAGAGCTTTAGATAGCGATGATCCGGCTATTCGTTTCAGAGCTGCCGCGGTCCTTGGCGCTATCGGCGCTGCCGAAGCTACAAGCTCATTGCTTGGATGCTTAGCAGATAACGACTCAAAGGTCCGCCAGACCGCGTACATGTCATTGACAAATCGATTAAATGTCCGGCCGGAATTACTCCTGCGGAAACTAACAAGCCTTGTACTTTATAAAAACGCTGAAGCGCGCAAAGACATAGTGAAGTTCCTGGGCAAAGCTGTTTCTGTCCTGAGCACGGATTCACTTGAGGTGCAGAGGGCGATAAGCGACGTAACAGTACATTTTTATAACCGAAAACTTTCTCCGGAAGAGTATGCAATGGTTATTGAGGCGATGAACGTGTTGCCTCTTACGAGAGAACAGATCGTGAACGCCTTGATCGCGGCTTCGGGTAATGATAACAAAGACATTTTCACAGCTACTATATACGCTTTGGGCGATTATCCGGATATTTCAGAGGCGAGAAGTTACTTAGTGCACATAATTCAAAATGAGAAACCGGCCAGTGACAGGCATAAAGCCGCTCAGGAAGCTATTGTCAGAATGGATGAAGGCTCCTCTGACGAGGGTTCGACAATCACCCTCGGCGCATTCGCATTTCTGCCACTCGGTTCACAGGGTATTTTCGAACTGAATACTAATACTTTGATCGCGCTTGGTGTTCTGGCAACCGTGGTGATAGGCATTGTATTATACCTTACTATACGGCATTTTTCC
>JBHIBX010000154.1:0-3732 GCA_046759285.1 Candidatus Omnitrophota bacterium | reverse complement strand
CTTGACCCTTACCCGCTTGGTTGCCCTTTCTATGTCAATATGCGAAATGAATGCTGTCGCCATGTCTTTTTCTATGATTTTTCTGATCTTGGCATCTTCCAGCACCATTTTGGCGAAATCCGTTTTCGGCGCGTACCATCGGCTGTTCCAATCGCGCATCGACCCTATACGAAAACTGGTTGGATGAACTTTTTGTCCCATTATTTGCTCTCCGCTTTTTTAGTTTTTTTTGCCTTCGGTGTCTTCTTTGTCTTCGCTGCCTTTTTTGCCGGTTTCTTCTCTGCAACCTTATCAAGTTCGACGTATATATGTGCCGTCCTGTGTCTGATCGGCGTGGCCCTGCCCATAGTAGCGGCTCTGTACCTCATCAGATAAGGACCTGAATCAGCTCTGATGAGAGAAACGTACACGTCCTTTGAAAGAACCTTATCCGCCTCTATCTTGTTCTGGTTTGCATTCGCAAAGGCGGAATTTATCACTTTCTTTATAGGCCTTTGCGCGCGTTTGTTCACGCTGTCGAGTATATAAAAGGCTTCTTCGACCGTCTTTCCCTTTATAAGGTCAAGCACAAGTCTCGCTTTCCTCGGTGAAAGTCTCAAATATTTCGCTTCTGCCTTTGCTAGCATCTTGCCTTCTTCTCCTTACGTCTTCTCTAAAGATGTCTTCGTAGCCGCACCGTGATGGCGGAATATGCGGGTTGGGGCAAATTCACCCAGCTTATGACCCACCATATTTTCAGTTATAAAAATAGGGTAAAAGGTTTTTCCGTTATGCACAGAAATCGTCAACCCCACAAACTCAGGCGTTATAGTCGATCTGCGCGACCATGTCTTTATGGGTTTTTTACTGCCGCTTTCGGTCATTTTTTTGAGCTTTTTTAGCAATTTTTCGTCCACAAAAGGACCTTTTTTGATCGACCTTGACATATTTTATTTCCTCCGTTTAATTATCTTCTTGCTCGAAGCCTTGCTTTTCTTGCGGGTCTTCAGGCCCTTCGTTATTTTCCCCCATGGTGTGGAAGGATGCCTTCCGCCGCTTGACTTTCCTTCGCCTCCTCCCATAGGATGATCGACCGGGTTCTTAACAACGCCTCTGGACCTCGGCCTTCGACCCTTGTAACGGGATCTGCCGGCTTTGCCCAGGGATATCTTCTCGTGATCGACGTTGCCAACTTTCCCGATCGAGGCGTAACAATCGGCGCTAACCAGGCGTATCTCCCCGCTCGGCATGCGCAGGTGAACGTCGTTCTCGTCTTTTGCCGCAACTATAGCGCCGTCGCCGGCGGACCTGGCGATCTTCGCTCCTCTGCCCGGATCCATCTCGACGCAGTAGACCGTCGACCCTGCCGGAACGTTTCTCAAGGGCATCGAATTGCCGATCTCGATCTTTGCCCTCTCGCCGCACTGGATCGTGGTCCCGACCCTGAGTCCTTCAGGGGCGATAATGTAGAGCCTTTCGCCGTCTTCGTATTTCATGAGGGCAATGCGCGCGGACCTGTTCGGATCGTATTCGATTGACTCGACAACCCCGGAAAGGCCTTTTTTCGTGTACCGGAAATCAATGATCCGGTACCGTCTTTTATGTCCGCCTCCCTGGGAGCTTACGGTCTTTCTTCCAAGATTATTTCTGCCGCCTCTTTTGTGCAGCGCCTTGGTCAAGGATTTTTCGGGTTTCGACCTGGTGATCTCCTTGAAATCCGGAACATTGCCAAAGCGCCTACCCGGCGTCGTTACCCTGTATTTCTTGATACCCATATTAAGTTACCTCTATTTTGCTGTCTGGATGTAACGTGACGATAGCCTTTTTCCATGAAGCGGTCTTCCCCTCACGGAATCGGACTCTTCGCGATTTTCCTTTCACGTTTACTACATTGACATCCTTCACTTTGACCTTATATATATCTTCGACAGCATGCTTTACTTCGTGCTTATTTGCGTCCTTTGCGACCTTAAAAATATATTTGTTCTGCGTAAGCAGGTTAGTGCCCTTTTCAGTTCTTATCATGTTCTTGATTACATCGTATGACATCCTCATTTTAACCTCTCGGAGAGTTTCTCCAGTGCCTCTTTTTCTATGATAAGATAGTCGTTTGACATCACATCATTCGCGTTGATGTTTCTCGCTTCTTTCAGGCTGACCTGCTTCAGGTTACGCGAAGAGCGTTTTACGTTTTCGTTGAGCTTGTCGACAATGACTAATGCCTTTCCTTCGATCTTAAGTTTTTCCATTATCGTCCTGAACTCTTTTGTCTTTGGTTCTTTCACCTCGATCTTGACGATCGGCTTTATCATGTTCTCCACCAGTCTGAGGTTCAGGCTGGAAAGAAGCGCCACACGCAAAGCCTTCTTGGGGACACTGTAACTGTAATCACGGGGTTTCGGGCCAAAAGCCACGCCTCCGTGCCTCCAGAGAGGGTTTCTTGAGGAACCGAAACGCGCACGTCCTGTGCCTTTTTGCCTCCAGGGCTTGGCGCCTCCTCCGGCTACTTCGCTGCGTGTTTTTGTTGAAGCCGCGCCCTTACGCCTGTTAGCCTGGTACATTTTTTCCACTTCATACAGAAGGCTCATGTTGACCTTGCCGTCGAAGATATCCTGGTCCAGCTGTATGTTGCCGGCAACTTCGCCTTTCAAATCATAAACCTGTAATCTTGTGTTGACCTCGTTCATCACTTACTCTTTGCTCTCTTCCTCTTCGGTTTTGCCTTCTTCTTCCTGCTTCTTTTCCTGTCGCGGCGCTAAAGGCTTTTTCTTGGCGTACCTGATAATAAGATAACTGCCGTTAGCACCCGGCACCGCTCCTTTTACCGTAATGGTGTTGTTCGATTCATCGACGTCTATGACTTCCAGGTTCTGCACCGTGTTTTTCTCGCTGCCCATGTGTCCCGGCAGCGCGTGGCCTTTCACTACGCGTGAAGGGTAAGAACTTGCGCCTATTGAACCGGGAGCCCGGTGAAACATCGAACCATGCGACGCCTTGCCTCCCGCCCAGCCGTGGCGTTTTACGCCTCCCTGGAAACCTTTTCCCTTTGAAGTGCCGGTCACGTCAAGGTAATCCCCCTTCTGGAAGATCGCGTTCGTTATTTCATCGCCTGTCTTGACGTCCGGCTTCTCGGCGGACCTGATCTCTCTTACAAACCTCTTCGGTTTAAGCTTCTGCGCTTTGAAGCGTTCTCTTTGCGGTTTTTTAACGCGTCTTTCCTTGATGTCGCCAAAACCCAACTGAACAGCATCATATCCGTCCTTTTCGGAAATCTTTATCTCCTGCACAACACATGGACCGGCTTCTAAGATAGTTACAGAAATACTGTCACCATTCTCGTCATAGACTTGCGTCATCCCTACTTTCTTTCCAAGTATTCCGCCTATCATTTTATCTCCACGTCCACCCCGGCAGGAAGATCCAGCTTTCTAAGCGCGTCTATTGTCCTTGCCGTAGGTTCCATTATGACCATGATGCGCTTGTGGGTTTTCAGCTGAAACTGTTCTCGCGACTTTTTGTCGACATGCGGAGAACGCAGAACGGTAAAAATCTCCCTTTTTGTCGGTAACGGGATAGGTCCTATTACCGACGCTCCGGTCTTCTTCACAGTCTCTACGATCTCCGCCATAGACACATCAAGCAGCCTATGATCAAATGCCTTCAATTTCAGGCGTATTTTTTGTGATTGCTTCGTTTTTGCCATATCTTCCTCTTATTCCGTGACCTCAGCGATCACACCTGCTCCGACAGTAT
>JBHIBX010000153.1:0-3755 GCA_046759285.1 Candidatus Omnitrophota bacterium | reverse complement strand
TCTTTGATGCAGGGATGGTATAAATTTAATAGAACATATGTGAAGGGGGGTGACCGTGAGCGACGCACACGCCTAGAGGGGGAAACGGCACGTTTCCCCTTATGGAAAACAAGCAACAAAAAACCCATCAGTTAAGTCTGATGGGTTTTTTATAAAGTGGTGCCAAGGGGCGGAATCGAACCACCGACACAGGGATTTTCAGTCCCCTGCTCTACCTGCTGAGCTACCTTGGCACCGATAAAATTTTATTATCCGAGAAGCAGCGAAAGTTCCGAGACGTGCTCCTGTTCTTCAATGATCACGTGACGAACCCCATGTTCGAGAGTCTCAAACTTATACTGCAGCTCTTCTTTGTTTTCAATGACCTTTTTGTAGACCTGTTCGTAGAAATCGATCGCGTCTTTTTCGCCTTTGAGGTTGACTTCGAGGATCTCTTTGGTGCCCTTGGCCTTATGCGTCTCGGCAAGAGACATCGCCGGTTCACCACCGAGATATGCGCCAATGAGCTCCCTGAAGACTTCCTCGTGTTTCTGCTCATCGGAAGCTATCTCTTTGAGGCGCTCGATTATCGGCTCTGCACCCTCTCCGGATAAAAGCTCTGCGTGCGCAAGATATTGGATTCTCGCGGCGTGTTCCAGCTCAAGAGCCCTGTTGAGCATTTTTATCAATTCTTCTTTCACTCCGGCCATGATCGTCCCCCTTTTTTGGATGGATTATATTGTTCAGTGCTCAATAAATTATCATAGAAAGAAAAACAAGTCAATTGAAAACCATTAGCTGAACTTCTTCTCGTATTTCCCGGTGGTCTTGATCAGATCAAAAAATAATAAAGGAAAGCCTATCAAGGGCTTCAAGAAAAAGACCTTTCTCTGTTCGGGATTCATTGTTTTTTTCACAAACCTGTTAAGGCGAAGCTGGTTATACCAGGGCACGCCCGGAACGAGGTGATGCGTCCAGTGGCATGGCTGTCCCCAGGGTCCGCCTCCTATCAGCATGCCCCAGAAGCCCAAGCCAAGATCTCTCGCCCCATCTATAACATTAAGCGGCATCACATTGTGCTCGGTGTACTGACGCAGGCGGTCAAGCCAGAATGTGACATTGGGGCCTACTATGACCAGGGCAATAACTATCATCGTCCAGGAATAATGACGCGCCATAAAAAAGACGAATATGCCGTGATACAAGAGGAAAATCGCCATCGACAAGAATCTGGAGGGAGTGTATTTTAAATCAGCATGAACCTTGAAATCATTGATATTAAGCATCGAAGCAAACGGAATGAATGATTTGTACAGCCTTTTCGGAAAAACAAAGTTCAGGAACTCTCCATCTTTAGGGCTGCTAAAATGAACATGGTGCTGCATATGATTTTTCGCGTAATAATCGCTTTCTACCGACGCAATGCGACCAAGATTATTGGCTATAATTCTAAAAAACTTTGATACCGGCCTCTTACCCAATATGACCAAATTGTGGGCGGCGCCCTCGTGCATGGTAAAGACGATCAGGGTATATATCAGATAACTATGAAGAAAGCCTACCGCTAAGCCACCCAGGACCGGAGAAACAATATACGCCCCGAGACGCATGAGGACCCACCAGTCCAGGCCGAATATGACAGCGAAAGCTGCAAGGTTGATCAGATGATGAAGCGCGGGATGCCTCAAATAAAAATTGATCATGCCTTTCCCTTTTTCAGATATGACCCTATGTTGCTCCTTGGAAACGTGCGGGAAATCCCTGTTTTTCCAGTATTCTAAAGCGTTTTCGTATTCTTCGGGGTGAAATTTCATTTTTGTTCCTTGTTCAGTTCCGTTAATTTGTAAAGCGCGCGCGGATCTTCAGGGTCCAGCTCTAGAGCCCTCTCGAGTTCTCTCCGCGCCCTTTCCTTATCGCCCTTCAAGGAATAACAGGTAGCAAGATTTATGTGAGTGCTCGCGTATTCGACCGGAAAAGAAGACAGGACCTGTTTGAAAGTAGCGATCGCTTTATCAAGATCGCCCTGCCTGCCGTAGACGACCCCCAGCTTTTCCAGCGCTTCAGGGAAATCGCTTTCTATTTCCAGGGCCTTTTTATAACTCATCTCTGCCTTCTTGAGGTCTCCTCGCTGGAAAAATACATCTCCCAGTGCTTCATAAATATCCGCATCATTGGGGCGCATATACAGCGCCCTTTCAAGAGAAGCGAGGGCTTTGCCCGTCTCCCCTTCCGCAAGATACGCCCTGCCCTCATGATAGTACGGCCGGCTATAGTTTTTAAGAGAGGCGACTGTCGGGTTCGTATTCGTTAGAATAAAGACCGGAAGAAAAAGAACAGCGCATAATGAAAGGTAGCCCCATCTTTTTTCTCGCGCGGCATCAAAGAAATCAAGCATGCAGTAAGAAGCAAAAACGATCAGAAAAGGCACGAGCGGAAGACGGTACCTCGCCAGCGGCGGGAAAGGCAGAAGCGCAAGAAAATAAAGGCCCGCAAAAAGATAAATCGGGGCCGCTTCTCTTTTATAGCTTCCCCAGGCGAGAAGCATTCCAAAGATAGAAAAAGCCGCAATTGAGCCGAAGTTTAACAGCAGTACAGACAAAAAAGGCGATTTTTCCCTGAAATAATTTATGCTTTCATACGGCGCAAACTCATAATAGTTAAGCAATACGTACATCTTCTTAAGAAATGACCTAAAATACCCGGCAGGGTCTTCCGCGATCAGCTTTTTGATCTCGCCAAGCCAGTAAAGATCTCTTTCTTTTCTCGATGTAAGGTCCATCCTTAGCATCTCCAGCATCTTTTTTCTCCAAGCGTATCCCGGCCTCAGGTCGATCAGTTCCAGATCTGTTCCCATGTACGCGGTCGCTGCATAATTTTTCTGGATGGGCACGAACTCTTTTCTCGCGCTGTAATCCATAAGCCCGGCGGGCAGGATGACGGAAACAAATCCCAGGACAAAAACAGCCGAACATAATATGCTCTTCAAGGCTCTCATCTTTCGAAAGAAATAAAACAAGACCCATAGCGCAAGGAAGGGAAACAAGAGGAGGAAATTAGGTCTTGTAAGACAGGAAAATGCAAGAAAGGCTCCGCTCGCATAAGCCCATATCCACTTCGCTTTCCCGCGAAGCCCGTATAACGCGAGCAAGCTTAGCAGGCTGAAAAAAATTGCCAGATTTACCGGCAGCGTTTTTGCCGCGAACGCGGCGAACGGCCAGTAAAAACTGGCAATAATGCCGGCCAGGATACCGACCCTCTCGCTAAAGGCGTTTTTTCCCAAGAGATAGATGAGACAGCAGCTCGCGCTGCCGATAAGAAGTTGCACCAAAGAAGAAAAATACGCACCGGGGCCGACTGTCCTGTAGATGACTTTTAGAAAATTATGATACAAGGGTATTCTGAAAAACTTTTCGCGTTCGGCTTTTGTTATCGTGCCTCCGGCCAATTTCATCCCGGCCCTGTGATAATCCCGGGAGTCCGATATGGGGTTGGAAAAAAGAGTGGTGTTTTTTATCTGCTCAAGGTAGATCGCCCTTACCGCTAAGGCAAGAAAAAAGATTATTATTATCGCGCCAAGCTTTGTCTTCATTGAATTTCTTATTCTTTTAAGATATTTATCCTGATCACCAAAAGAGCCAGTATGCTGCTCACAGCGCCCATAAAAATATCGCGCCAGTCAAACACCCTGTTAGGGAGAACGCCCTGTATCACCTCATCAATAAACACGATGGTTATAGCGATAAGCGCCGCGTATAAATAAAGTTTCACGCCGGTTC
>JBHIBX010000152.1:0-3805 GCA_046759285.1 Candidatus Omnitrophota bacterium | reverse complement strand
AGCGGCTCACCAGGGGCGTCAAGTCCAGTTTCTCGACCAGGTCGTTGATCACGTCCGCTATCGGACTGAGATCGTGGTCTTTTCTTATTTGAAGGCGCACTGAATAATCACCCTGGTCAATCCTCTCGAGGTCTTCCTCCAGGCGTTCAAGCGGTGCGACAAACCTGTACGACAAGAAAACTGCCCACCCCAGCATAATAACGAAAACGACCGGCAGTCCCACAAGCAGTATGTAGTTGATCTTGTGGATGACCGGCAGAAGGTTTATAGCTATTATGTCCGGCAGCGCGAGCTGTTCAGCCATGACGGTAAAAATAAAATAATAGAGGCAGCCGCCGACAAAAACAGTTGGAATGATCATCGAAAGAGCGATAATGAACAAATTATGGGTCTGTAGGGATCTGTTAATGTACCTGATGACTAACCTCCTTTTTTATCTTTCCCTTAAAAAGGGGAAACGCTTCGATCTTTTTCCTCTTCTTTTGAGTCTTTTGCGCTTTTGGTCTTCAGGGAGCGCACCAAGATAGCCAAGCGTAATATTGCCAAAATAAGCCAGCGCGCTGGTCCCCGTGCTGTCTGAATCTGTCATGAACGATATAGCATCCACGTTTTTTTCCAGCTCCTTCCCGAAGAGGTTCTCAAAATCTTCGCTTATATTCCTCTCTTCGTGTTTCCACTCTTCCGAAGGGCCGGATTGTAAAACCATGATCTTCACATTCTTGGTATAGGGACTATCGCTTACCGTGCCGACTGGAATCTTTTCCGTCCAGACATACTGGATAGCTTTAGCGTTTAGAAAGAACCTTGATGAAAATATCACGTAGAATTGCGCCACAAAGTCAAATTCGCTTTTTTCGTCCAGAGCCTCTGCCTGATGTCTTACGGGAAATTTTCCCGCTCTCCAATCCCAGTTTACAAAAGGCCTTCTTTCGGGTACAAGTTCCTGCTGATAAAAAAAAGCCGATGCGGAATCCTCGCTGACGGCTTTTACGCAAGTTTTTCCGAGCTCTTCAGCCGTGCTGTATCTCGTCCGGCTGCCTGCCAACAGCTTATCTTGAAACTCTTTTAGATCGCTGGCGTCTTTAAAGGAAAACTGCTTGACGACGACACGGCCGACCTTTTCAGGCGGTTTTCTTATCTCCCGTAGCCATAGCGCCGCGATTCCAAGGGCAAGCAAAACGAATGCGAGAAAAAGGGATATAATAAGAAACTTTTGGGCTAATTTCACGTGTAACTCACCTTATTAATTATATTCTAATGTTTATATCCCAAAAGTCAATATTTAAAAAAAATCCCGGTTCGCCGAAACGAACCGGGATTTCTTTAAAGCTACTAAGCTTGACTTAGAAGCTGAGTTTCACAGAAGTAACGATGTCGGTAGCGGTATCAGACAGACCGCCAACGAAGTGATCACCCGGCCAGAACCAGGCAGCCAGCAAGTTGAACTGGACATCCTCGGTGTAATCCCAAGTCAGCGATAGATCGAGCTCGTCACCAACATTGCGTTTCTTGTTCTCCGGAACAACTCCACCCCGCTGTGACCAGATTTCATCAAGCCAGAAGTGGCCATAAATCGCGTCAAACGTCAAGCTGTCAGTCGGTTCCAGAGTACCCCTCACCAGAAGCTGGTGCTGGTTGGTGAATGACGGGGAGCTTACCTGCCGTGTTCGATAGAACACATTCTGGAATTCTCTGATGGCAGTGTCGAACTTGCCTCTGTACATGCGATCCCAGCCGTTATATGTTCCACCGGTAAGTGCGTTGACGTTGCCCATATTTTGTTCGCCGGAATAGAAGATGTATTCTACACCAACGACCGGTCTCCAGGCAAAGTCATCCTGCCAGTAACGGCATTCGACCATAGCATCGAGGGCCCAGGCGCTTCTGGGTCTTCTCTCGATCTGGTTGTTTGCGCCTACATATTCGCCATGCTGATAAGCAGCCTCAAGCGCGACGGTCCAATCCTCTATCGGATCGAAACTTCCGCGACCGCCCCAGGTGAATACATCGTTGGTCTGGGCGCCATTTCTGACCGTGATCAGCTTGCTGGCGCCGGAACGACCGACGTACCTGTTGTTCTTGTACCACCAGTAGGTCTCGGCTTCGGCGTTGTATTCATCGAATATGTAACCGACATTGATGCCCCAGAGGTTTATATCATCGTCTGATCTTCTGAAGGCCTCCCTTATCTTTGCAAATACACCGTCAATGGTCCATGGATCATAGTCCAGTGTCGCCCTGATGGCGTCAAAGGACCTGATCGCTGTGTATTCCGGGCAGAAAAGAGAATTCTGAGGATCCTGGAGGTTCGCTCCGATGATGAACCCTTTACCGAACCAGAGGTCCTGACGGCCTATCCTCAGTGTGAGAGGTGAGTACAGGAACTCTTTCAGTTCAATGTAGGCCAGGTCGACATCGACTTTGAAGTCTCTACCATCGCTGAGAGTATTGACCTGCCTATCGACAACCTGATCCGGAAACGGAAGATCAACCGCTCCGAGCTCTGTGCGAGCAAGGTAACGTGTACTAGATTCGAGGTTACCGTCAGCATCGCGAATCACCGTAGTAAAGTTATTGTCTTCGCTCGGAACTTCCTGGCTTATCGGGTCACCCCAAGTCCTCTGGTTGATCAGCCTGATGACACCGGATACGTTGTCGGTGAGATCAGCGTCGATCTGGACTTCAGCCGTATTGAGCAGGTAAGTTGCCCAGTCGGACGACATCGAGCCCACGTTAAGGGCGCCCCCACCGGTACCTACCAACACGCCCGGATCGTCATTATCCAGATCGTAATTGTTTCTCGCAAAAGCGCGCAGCGCTATGTCGCCGCTCACTTTTACGCTCTGCGTTTCGGCGTACGCGATCGTTGAAACCGCGAACACGAGCGCCAGAACGCATAACACTTTAAATAACTTCATTTTACCTCCTTACAAGGTAATTTATAACTCGATTATCAGAACGAACAAGCTCTTGGCCTGTTCTTGATGATTGCTTCTCTATCAGTATCGCCTACGAATAGTGACAGTTTCAGGCAGATATTATAAATTTTATTTCCTCCCCCCTTTCTTTGCCGGAATCGAAACTGCCTCGGCGGTACATACATGTTTATATATAGACAAAGAGCATACCTATAGTATATAACTATACTATAAACACAGTTTTACGTAGAAAGTATATCATGTAGATCTTATGTGTCAAGTTTTCGAACAAAAAAAATCTGTTCGTTAAGAGAAAAATACTTAGTTTATTTACGCAGTTTCTCTACTATCTCTTCTGAATTTCGTATGATTTGTGCCCTTGCTTCCTCCGAATCAGTAAGGCCTTTTAATATCTCATCTCTCCTATCGAGCGCAAGAATGTCCTCTGGAGAATGCGCGTCCGTGCTCAAGACAAGGCGTGCTCCGGCCTTTGAAGCGACATCGAAAACGTGCCTGTTTGTTTCGGAATGTCCTTTGCGGGAGGTTATCTCGAAATAGACTCCTTTTTCTGCGGCAAGGCGCGCATCGTCCTCGCTGACATGGCCGGGATGAGCCAGGATATCCACTCCAGCCTTTATTGCGGCTGCGTTGGTTCCGGGGATAACGGGTTCGACGGGAGATTCGCCGTGGCCGACGACTATCTTCGCGCCTTTTCTGCGTGCAAGTTCAACAAGTTCCGGGATGGTCTCCACAGGCACATGGGTTATCTCCACCCCCGGGATGACGAAAATATCCCAGTATTTGTTAAGGACGTCTGATACCTTTACTGTCGCGGTGATCACCACTTCTATATTAGAGTGATCCGCATGATCCGTTATAGCTATGGA
>JBHIBX010000151.1:0-3809 GCA_046759285.1 Candidatus Omnitrophota bacterium | reverse complement strand
CGTCCTGATCAGATCTGCGGCGGTCTTCACGTCGTTGTAGGCGGCGGACACCGTATGGCGGGTGAAATCAGCCGGCACCCCTGGAGAATCAGGTATCCCCAAGGTTGCGACGCCGGAGCCGGCCTTGGCGAGGAGATAATCGGCGTGACCGTGGTAGTAGCCCTCGAACTTGAGAATCGCGTCGCGCTTCGTGTACGCGCGTGCCACGCGAACGGCGCTCATGACCGCTTCGGTCCCGGAGTTTGTCAGCCTGACCTGTTCGATGGAAGGAACCGCGTCGACTATAAGATCTGCAAGCTCTGTCTCCAATTTCGTCACAGTGCCATAACTTGTGCCGCGGCTTATCGCCTGATCCAGGCTTTTGACCGCCTTAGGATGCGCATGCCCCAATATAAGCGCCCCCCAGGAAAGACAGTAATCTACCAGGGACTTCCCGTCTTCGCTGTAAATTCTGGAGCCCTTGCCTTTTTTTATGAACACGGGAGAGCCTCCAACCGCCCTGAAGGATCTTACAGGGCTATTAACGCCTCCGGGAATAAATTTCTTCGCCTCCGTAAAAAGTTTGTAATTTGTGATTTGTGATTTGTGATTTTTTATTTTAGCCACTTTAGCGCCTCTTTAGTGAAATAGCTTATGATAAGATCGGCTCCGGCTCTTTTTATTGACGTTAGGATTTCCAGGGCCAGGGCTTTTTCTGCTTCTTTATCTCCGCCGCTTATGTTCTTTACCATGCTGTGTTCACCGCTGACATTGTAAGCGGCTATGGGGATATCGAAAGCCTGCTTCGCCCTATAGACGATATCCAGGTAAACCAGGGCCGGCTTTACCATAACGATATTCGCCCCCTCATCAATATCCTGCTTTATCTCTCTTAAAGCTTCGTCTGAATTCCTGTGATCCATCTGGTAAGTCTTCCTGTCGCCGAACCGTGGGGCTGAATCAAGCGCGTCCCTAAAAGGACCGTAAAAGGCTGAGGCGTACTTTGCAGAATATGCCAGTATCCTCGTATCTTCAAATCCATTCTCATCCAGCGCCTCTCTTATCGCTCCGACTTGACCGTCCATCATCGCCGAAGGTGCAACATAGTCCGCCCCTGCCTCGGCGTGCGATAAAGCTATCTTAGCCAATATTTTAAGTGTCTCATCATTGTCAACCACGGTCTGTCTTCTGTCTTCTGTCTTCTGACTTCTGACTACCCCGCAATGACCGTGTGTCGTGTAACTGCATAAGCAAACATCTGTTATTACGACCAGATCCGGAAATTCTTTCTTTACCCTTCTTATGGCTTTCTGGACGATACCGTCTTTCCTGTAACTTTCTGAACCGGTTTTATCTTTTTTACCAGCAATCCCGAACAGGAGAACGGATTTTAATCCCGCGCTTTCCGATATATCTTTGATCAAATTATCGATAGAAAGATGATAGACGCCTGGCATTGACTTGATCTCTTTCCTTATATTTTCCCCTCGGACTACAAAATACGGCAGAATAAGGTCTTTTGCGCTCAAGTTCGTCTGGCTTACCCGGTCTCTTATGGCTTTATTTTTTCTCAATTCCCTCAATCTAATAGCCCGCACCTCTTTGCCTCCTTTAAGGTCACTTCACCGATGCAGTTTATCTTTATGCCCTCGGGCGCTTCCCCGTACCTCTTTTTGAAGTTTCTCACGGTCGAAGGGCTTGTGAACATGATCTCGTCAAACTCGTTCAGATCAAGGTCCGGAAGGTCCTCCGGCATCACGTTCCGGTAGGCCACACTCGCGGTTACATCTGCCCCCAAAGCTTCCAATGCTTTTCCCAGCCCCTTGTCGGAAATATCGGACCGCGGCATAAATATTTTCTTACCCTTAAGGTCGATTTTTTTAAATGCTTTTATCAGCCCCCTGGACGACTCGTCTGACGGCACAAGGTTCGCCTCTAAGGAATATTCATTAAGTTTCTTTCTGGTAGACTGTCCTATTGCTGCTATTTTTACTCTATACAATTTTCTTGCATCAAATCCCAGATTTTTTAGCCGCTCAAAGAAATGCTTAACCCCATAACGGCTCGTAAATACTATCCAGTCGAAATCCTCTATATTTTTTACCTGCGCGTCGAATTTTTTGTAACTTTTTGCAGGTTCTGTTTTAATAAGCGGAACATGTTCATACGTACCTTTTAGAAAATATCTTTCCGCGGAAAGCCCCGTAAAAAGAACGCGTTTATTTTTCTTTAGCCAGTTAAACTTTTTCTCTAACCTGGCTGTTTTGCCGATTATTATTATAGCCGGGGGTTTAAACCCTTTTTCCTGGGCCTTCTCTGCGATATTATCAAGAGTCCCGATCAATACTTTTTGATTTGTCCAGCTCGCGTTCTGGATTACGGCAACGGGAGTACTTTTATCTTTACCGGCTTTGATCAAACGACTGGCTATTTTCTTTAAGTTGCTTACTCCCATATAGAAGACCACCGTACCCACTTTTGACAGGCTATCCCAGTCAACGAGGCTCTCTTTTTTAAACGGGTCTTCCTGCCCTGTAACAAACACACAGCTTGATGAAAACCTCCTGTCGGTCAAAGGTACACCACTAAATAGCGATGCAGCACTTGCTGCCGTGACTCCGGGGACAAGTTCAAACTCGATTTTTTCTTTAACCAACACTTCAAGCTCATCCGAATGTCTACTGAAAATAGCAGGATCCCCGCCTTTAAGCCTGAGAACTTTCTTTCCTTCTTTGGCTTTCTTAACCAGTAGTCTGTTTATCTTTTTCTGGCGAAGTCTGAATACTCCCTCGCTCTTACCGCTCCCCAAACTTGCGCAATTTATAAGCTCTGCGCTTTCTTTCGCGTTTTCCAGGATCCTCCTGTCGACCAGATAATCATAGACAATAACATCCGCCTCCTTAAGAACATTCAGACCCCTTAAGGTTATTAGGTCCGGTTTCCCCGGACCGGCTCCAACTAGATATACTTTTTCGGTTTTCATCTCATTAAAAGGCCTATTCCGGCCGTACCCCATAGAAATAACCCGGATTATCCGGCTTCACTACTTCCGCTTCGGGGTTAAGCTGCACCCCCTCCAGGACTTCGCTGGAGAACGCCTCAAATCCTTCACGGTCGATTATGTATCCCATGAGCTCTTTTGGAAGATGGCGATAGATGTATTTATCAATAAAACGATACACGTTTTTGCATACAGCAAGGACAACTTCCTCCGAAGCTCCCTTTATAAAGGTATTGGCTAAACGGGGATTTCTCTTGCCCGTTCTGCCGCCTATCATTACACGGTAAAGTTGCTTACCTCGCGTGAGCGCAGCAGTGGGACACTTAAGAATGCATTCTCCGCATTCGATGCAATACTCTTTATCTATAATCACTTTGCAATTTTCGATACTAATCGCGTTAGTGATTCTTTCACGGCAAGTATCCATGCATGCTTCGCATACAATGCAATTTTCTTCATCATACTCCGGGGTGATATTCGCGATGATGCCTATATCATTCATGTGAGCCTTGATGCAATCATTGGGACAACCGGCCACGGCGACTTTAAGATGTAGATTATTCGGATAAATGATGCCTTCTATTTTTTGAGCGAGCAACGTGGTATCAGAGTTAGAGAACTGGCAAACACGGTTACCTATGCACGCGGAGACATTTCTTGTTCCCGCGCTGGGATAACCCGCCTCCGGCTCTTCAATAATGACGCCGCTTTCTTTCTCTATATCCTCGATCATCCGGGCCATATATTTTTTTATTTTTTCCAGATCGGCCAGTTTGACTCCCGGTATCTCCCATCCCTGGCGCGTTGTTAAATGCACTGTGCCGTTTCC
>JBHIBX010000150.1:0-3820 GCA_046759285.1 Candidatus Omnitrophota bacterium | reverse complement strand
AAAGGGGATTTTTATATTTCCCGCCTGTGAGCCTTATGTTTTTAATCGGCTTCCAGTCAACATACGCCAGATCAAGGCCGATCGGTTTGGTGCTAAACGCCTGAGAAAGGGTTTGGTTTGTTGACCGGGCGCTGCCGATGCCGGTACCTCCGGAAGCTATACCGATACCTGCTTTAACAGTATCTGTCAGCTTTGCTTCGAGAGCCGCTCTGGCCCTGATCCTCTGACGGTTCACATATGGACCTGTCCCCGGCCTCTGGTATTCATTCCTTAACCTTACGTCTCCTTTGAGCTTGATCCTTTCAGCCCAGCTGGCTTTATGGACGTGCTTGGCCATGGCCTCCTCAGATGGAGCTGCCATCTCCAGCTTTTTGGCCTCGGCTGTAAGCTCGTTCGCCTCTTTTTGGGAGATTATGCCTTTCTTGACCAGAAGCTTCAAGATAAGCCCTCCCGTCTCATCGGCACACAGATCCAGAACCGACGAGAACACAAGGCCAAGGCTTAAAAATACAGCCAAAATCACCTTTCCAAACTTCATACCTTGCTCCTTTCCTTTGTTTGGTATCCAATTTCCTTTTCCAGCTCTTTTCCTTTTAATTCCCCGCTCTTACCCAACTCGAAAAAAAACCTGCTTCCCCGGCCGGGTTCGCTTTCGACCCATATGCGTCCTTCCTTATGGAGCTCTATTATATTCTTGATTATCGTCAGCCCGAGTCCGCATCCTCCGTACTTGCGCTCTACCATGGAGTCAATCTGATAAAATCTGTCAAAGATCTTGCCTATCTCTTCTCCCGGGATCCCTATGCCCGTATCGGAAATACAAAATTCCACTTTTTCTTCTTTTTCGCAAGCTGAGACAGTAATTTTCCCGCCGGGGGGAGTAAACTTAACGGCATTCTCCAAAAGATTGGTAAAGACCTG
The DNA here is from genome assembly GCA_046759285.1 of Candidatus Omnitrophota bacterium. Taxonomy (GTDB): domain Bacteria; phylum Omnitrophota; class Gorgyraeia; order Tantalellales; family Tantalellaceae; genus JBHIBX01. Next base: position 2,899 of record JBHIBX010000150.1, on the reverse strand, counting down.
GGACATTCTTTTTGGATCGGCCAGAACAAGGGGTAGTTTCTCGGGCAAACTGTTCTCTGTTATTATGCTTTTTTCCGCGAATGGCCGGGCCAGGGAGTTTATCACCTTGGCAGCAATTCTGGTTAAATCGGTCGGCTCTAATTTTACACTGAACTCCCCTGATTCTATCCTGGAAAGATCCACTAACTCTCCGATGAGATTATTAAGATAATCTGCCTGTTCTTCGGTGATTTTAAGGGCCCGCCACTGTCCTTCCGATAGATCGCCCGCTTTTCCGTCTTTTAAAAAAGTAATGTAGCCCTGAATCGTTGTTAGGGGAGTTTTTAGTTCGTGGGAAACCATAGACAAAAAATTATCTTTCAAGCCGTCAAGTTCCTGCAGCTTCTTATTAGCGTCTGCGAGCATTTTATTGTTTTGGATAAGACTTTTTTCAAACTTCTCTTTTTGTCTTTCCTTATCGTCCCTGACCGTCCCCATGGCTCCAAAGACCGTGCCGAAGATAAACGGATGGAGAAGGAAAAAAAGATGCACCGGATGCTTAACTATCTCATTGACTACTGTTTCTGCCGAAGGCGACAAGCCGCTGCAATATAAGGCCATGCCTATGGTAACAATCGGTACAGGTATCCCCCATAATATTCCGAATATAACGTACCCATTTTCCCGTATATTATAGGTATGGCCCCTCAATAAAGCTTTTAAAAATTCCTTACTGACAGATACAAATAATTTAAGATCGAACATCTTACTCGTTATTTTGCGCTTCATGCACCGCAATATACTTTCTGACCTTTTCTACCAGATCTTTTGATTTAAACGGCTTGGAGATGTAATCCGTGACCCCGGAAGTATACATTTTTTTGATTTCTTTTTCGCTGCTCAAGACAGTCACAGCGATAACAGGGATATCCTTTGTCTTATCAGATACCCTCAATCGCCTGCAAACCTCAAAACCGTCTACTTCAGGCATAAGAAAATCCAGCAGGATCACGTCAGGCACAAGCTCATAGATCAAAACGCCGGCTTCAAATCCGTTCTTAGCGATGACGGTCTCCAGGTCTTTTTCCGCTCCCAGGATCGTTTCAACCATCTTCAGGATATTGGGATCGTCATCAGCGACCAGTACCACGCCTTTTTCTCTTCCTTTTAATTCCTCAGGAAGCGGCATATTATTCTGCCTCATAAGTTTGATTAGATCGCTTTTCTTTATCCTTCTATGGCCGCCCGGGGTGGTAAAAGCAGGCAATACTCCTTCATTGATCCAGTTGACTACAGTGGTAGGATAGACGTTGCAGAATTTACTGACTTCGTGCGTAGTATAAAAAGTCTCAGACATGTTCAATTCAGCATTTAGAAATGATTGTAGTTATACTGCTTTTACTGCTTATTGTGATTATAGCTCGGGGGACACTTTTGTCAAGAGAAAATTACAAAGGACTGAAAAAATATGAAAGGCGCTCGACTATTCGACGATCAATTCACCGTTCATCTCCATATGGCGCTCAGAACACCATACAGTGCACATAAATGGGAAGGTGCCTTTTTTATCCGGCGTAAATCTGACGACTTCTACATTACCTGCTTTAATTTCGTCAATCGCGACTTCAAAATCCGGGATGGCAAAACCATGGCTTACCGTCTCAATATTACGTATGTAAAGCCTGACTTCTTTTCCAAGCGGAACCTTTATCTGACGGGGATACCAGTTACCGTTATTCGGCTCTCTGGCAATAAGCTCAACTGTATAGAATCTGCTAATCCTGAACTTTTCAATAGCATAAATACCCACAATAGTCCCTATCGTAGCCAAAAACATAAGTATAACCGCAATTAACTCACTTTTTTTCATATTTATACCCCGCTTCTGCTAGGCCAAATACAGCCATAAAAAGGTTATCGTAATAATTGTTAAAAAACAAAGTATCGGTATCCATCCCCTCTTTGCCTGGTCTATGTCCGTATAGGTCTGTTTAGACAGCCTGAAACCATATGCAAGAGCGAAAAGATAAAATACAATCAAAGTCAACCCCTGCAGGGTTCCCATTATATTGGTGAAAAAAGGCGTCCATGGGAAATTGGCCGTCCCGAACAAGTTCCATCCCCACGCAAATGGATCTGATAGTATATGCAGTATATAACTTCCATTTGGTAATATAATGCCCAAACTGAAAGCTATCCAGACGCCCAATCCGAGCGGGATAAGAGTGTAAGCGAAATTTACAAAGACCTTTTTCAGGGGAACTTCTTTATTCCCGCTGAACGATTTTGAAAGAAAAGAAAAGAAAAGAAATATCCCCGGGATAATTAAAAGGCTAAAAACCGTATGGACGCTTATAAAAGTCAGGTACCCTTTCATGGTTGCGGCCCTGACCATGTCCTTTATAAATCCCCAGGGGCCCTGGAAAGCTACATAAAACATGATCGCTATAGCCAGCATAATAAACGCCTTATAGGCCTCATCGAGTCCTTTTGGCTCCCGCGGTGTATCTACAAGTAGATCCACTCCTGGGGGCCTCAGGTTAAGGGCCATGTTGTCATATGGACAGCTCTTGAAACACTCCATACACATTCCACAATATGTGTTTTTCTTAAAATCAAACGGAGTTAAAAGCCATGGACAGCCGTGTCCTTCCGCGCAGCCCACAAAACACGTTTTGGGTATGTGTTTTTTACAAACTTCAAAATCTTTGCTTCTTATCTCAGTCATCCCGAACTGGGCATACAGCCCCTGAAAACCTGATACCGGGCACATATACAAACAAAACGTACGTTTCTCATAAATAAGACCTACCACAAACGCTATCAGGATAATTCCTCCCAGAAGGATGAACGTTGCATAAGGCCTCACTGTAAAAAATCCTGAAAAGAAAGTTGTAACTAAAAACAAGACGTTCATCAC
>JBHIBX010000149.1:0-3856 GCA_046759285.1 Candidatus Omnitrophota bacterium | reverse complement strand
GGCTCGGTAAAGAGAAGTTACAGTATTTTTCTGCGTCCGATATATTTGTATCGCCTTCTCTTTACGAACCTTTCGGAATCGTACTTCTTGAAGCGATGCTCTGCGGTCTCCCTGTAATAGCCACAAACAGGGGAGGTCAGGCTGACATCATAAAAAGCGAAAAAAACGGCTTACTTGTCCCCCCTGCTGACGCGGAGTCTTTAGCAAATACCATTGCCGAGCTTGCCAAAGATGCAAATCGCAGGCAGGTTATAGGGGAATATAATAGAAAGGACGTTAAGCAATATAACATTAGTGACATTGCCAAGCGATATATGGATCTTTTCAGAGACGCGCTCTCTGAAAAGGAGGAAAGCAAATGAATGATAAGCTAAAAAAAGCAACGGTTATCACGGCTATTATTTTTGCCGGGATACTTCTTCTTGCTTTTAACCTGAGAAGGCACACCTTTCACCTGCCCCACTACCGCGGTGACCAGCACCACTATATAGGCCTGGCTTTCAAGGTCGATGCCATTGGCGTTAGGGGATATAACTTAAGGGGTATTAAATTCTCACGCAAACGCGAACATCCTTATTTTTGGCGGTTTCTTCTTGTGGATGACAAAGGACAGATCCTTGAAGCCTTGGAAAAAGAAGTGGGCGTAACTTATTACGACGAGCCGCTTCATCACGTACCGTTCGCTTTTCCCATGGCCCTGGTTGTATCTCATAAAATATTCGCGCCCCAAGATCATTATTACCTCCTCAAGTTAACGAACGAGAGAGAGGTTATCATGAGCGCACCGCCGGGGGTCGGTTTGAGAGATTTTCGCTTTCATCCGGATATTGCCGGAAAACAATTTTATTCCATAATAGTTCCTCTTCTTTTCAGTTTTATGCTACTCATTCTTGTCTATTTTTTAGCCAAGAAACTTTACAATAATGAATGGATAGCTCTTGTGGCCATGTATCTTATGGCCATCTCCCCCGTTGACCTTTTGACCTCACAAAAAGTATGGGCCGACGATATGACCGCGGCCCTGGCAGTTCTGGCGGTTTTTTTATATGTCCTCTCTGTCGAGAAAAAGTCCGTTCTTTTGGCGCTTGCCGGAGGCGTCTCCTGCGGCTTGAGCGCGATCACAAAACAAAATGGGGCTTTTGTCGCCTTCGTCATAATCCTGTGGCATTTTATTACAAATCACGAAAGCCTTTTAAAGAGGGAAACGTTCTTAAAAACAGTCTTTGACAAGAACCTGATATTATTCGGCCTGGGAATTATTATCGGTTCCGGGTGCTGGTTCTACACGGTATGGTCTACTTACGGAACCCCCTTTTACAGGCCTCACGTACCAGATATCGCGAAGAAATCGGCGATCGACTGGTTCAGGCTGGTAGGTGAGCGTCCATGGTATGTGTATCTTGTAGGTATCCCCTACCAGAATCCACTTTTTGCTCTGGCCTATATATCTCCTCTCTTTTTATGGCTCGATAAGAAAAACTATAAAAAAACCTTATTATCTATCATATGGATCGCCGTATTTCTTTATATATTCCAGGAATATCTCGGAACAGGCGGAAAGGAACACCGCTACATGCTGCCATCCTACGCGGCATTCGCTATTCTAGGAGCGTATGTAGCTAATTATTTTAGAGTATTTTTAGATAAGCGCCTTGGCGCCCGGATCGGAACCGCTCTTCTTATAATTGCGCTAATAGTTTCAGCTTTCTGGAGCATTCCCATAGCGTTTAGAACATTGTTTTATAACGGAGCACTTCTCATGGTGCCTTTTTAGTTATGATGAAAGAATTGGACCCCATTGAAAGCACTAAACTAAAAAGGGGTCACACCTCTTTTTCCCATGATTATAGATAGAGTTTTAAAGATAATAGTTGAATTGCTTAAGTTGCCAGAAATGAAAGATATTCACGATCTTGATGCTCTCTCAACTTCCCTATTGCATAAGCGAATTATTCAGAAAAAACCATTTTTGCGGAAATTATACGTTGATTTTTATCGGGAATTCAAAGATTCTATACCCGATAGTTGTCGCAATGGATTACTTGTTGAAATAGGAAGCGGGGGAGGGTTTATTAAGGAGGTACTGCCGAATACGATAACATCCGATATGATTGATTTACCGGGCTTGGACAAAAAGTTCTCAGCGCTGGAAATGCCCTTTGAAAATAATACAGTTGACGCGTTTTTTATGATCGACGTTTTACACCACACAAAAGACGTGCGTATGTTTTTTACAGAGGTTAATAGATGTCTTAAAAAAAATGGCAAGCTGATTATGATAGAACCTGCGGCCACTATGTGGAGCCGGTTTATATATTGTCACTTTCATCATGAACGATTTGACCCTTATGGAGGTTGGGATCAAGAAGAGGCTGGACGGCTTTCTCTGGCTAACCTCGCCATACCATGGATTGTATTTTATCGCGACAGGACAACTTTTGAGGCATTATTTCCATCGCTCAAAATCCGAAAATTAAAACCACATACACCTTTTCGGTATTTAATCAGTGGGGGGCTGTCCTTTCGACAGATATTGCCGTCATTTACATACAGTATTGTTAAGGCAATAGAAATTATTGCGGCACCATTCAATGAATATCTAGGTATGTTTCTAACTATTGAAATTGAGAAGAGATAAAGATAAAAAGGAGTCGCACCCCTTTTTGGGCTGAGCGAGATTCCTTCCTCTTCGCCAAACCGCCTGCACGATTGCCCTGTCATGTTTGCCCATACGCATAAGCGATGATACAATATAGGGTAAAGATGGAGCAAGAGGAGACAGGTATAGGGTCAAATTTAGAACTGTTCCTATTAGTATTAGTAAAAGTTATGTTAAAGGAATCCGTTTCAATAATAATAGCTACACTGAATGAAGAAGAAGACATTGGAAATATTATAAAAAAGTGTCAGCAATATTCTAATGATATTGTTATCGTTGACGGGCACTCAACAGATAAAACAAGGGAAATAGCCGAGTCTTTAGATGCCAGAGTGTTTCTGGATAATAAGAAGGGTAAAGGAGATGCTATCCGCGTCGGTATTTCCAAAGCCAGAAATGACGTTTTAGTTTTCATTGACGCGGACGGTTCACATAACCCTGATGATATACCTAAAATTGCAAAACCCATCCTGGACGGCAGAGCTGATCATGTTTCTACCTCAAGAATGAAGGGCGGATCTGACGAACTTCATGGAGATCTTAATAAGTTTATAAGAATGGTGGGCAGTGACATAATAACTTTGGGCATTAATTACAGATTCGGGGTAAGGCTTACAGACAGTCAGAACGGGTTCAGGGCTATTAAAAGGGATGTCGCCTTGTCGCTAGGATTAAAAGAGAATATTGGAACCATTGAGCAAGAACTGGTTATAAAAACGCTTAAAAAAGGATATAAAATTCTCGAAATTCCTTCCCATGAATATAAAAGACAACATGGAAACTCACGCATCCTGCTTAGAAGGGTATGGTTTCGCTGGGTTTATAGCTGGATAAAATATCTTTTTTTCAATTAATTTATGAACATACTCCTTTTAAATCCTCCCGCTGTAGACGGCGTAAAGATAGTAAGGGAAGGACGCTGCATGCAAAGGCAGGAGGCCTGGGGAACAAGCTGGGCACCCCTTACACTGGCTATCATGGCTTCTATTTTAAGGGATGCCGGCTTCACGGTAAGATTAATAGACAGCCCCAACGATGACATAGATTTTAAAAAACTCGAAAAGGAAATACGGGACTTCCAGCCAAAACTGATCGTTGCTAATACGGCCACTCCTTCGATCGTCAGCGACTTAAAAGTCGCTGACCTGGCAAAAAAAATCAATAAACCTCTCATGGAAACAGCCGCAGGAATCGTTC
>JBHIBX010000148.1:0-3882 GCA_046759285.1 Candidatus Omnitrophota bacterium | reverse complement strand
TTGAATATTTGTTTAAAAATGAAGAACGTGAAAAATATATGGATTATTCCTACAGGCTCGGAAAGTTCCTCGAGGCACAGGATATTTCCGATGGGAAAATATTGCTTGCGGGCACTAATAGGATTTTTTATTTGCCGGACAATACAATAAGACAAGCCCCGTTTATCAACTTTACCAGGTACGATATCCGGGATGACAAGATCGAGTTTTTAAAGGAGCAAGGAATAACCTATGTTTTGTTAAAGGTGTCGGAAGATAAGGACGATCAGTCGACCGGGTTCGATCCCGTTTCCTTTTTTAAAAGCAAGATAGGAAAGAGATTGGAAGTGGTTGCGCAGTTTAAAGATGAATATGATTTTATTCTTTGCAAAATAAACGACTAAATATGAGTGACGTATTATTTATACAGGAAAACGGACTTGCGGAATTTTTGGGAGTGGAAGCCTTATCGGCTTTCTTGAAGCAGAATGGGTATTCTGTTGATCTAATATTGCTTTCTCACACCGAGGATTATGTTGAATATATCAAAAAAACAGATCCGAAAGTGATAGCGTTTTCCGTTTTAACAGGCAATCACGGAACCTATTACCATGTAAGCTCGATTCTTGAAAAAGAATTTCCCGATAAGATTATTCTAATGGGAGGGCCCCACGTAACATATTATCCGGAGAGCTTGGAGTATGCCAATGTAGATATATATTGCATCGGTGACGGCGAATATCCCTTACTGGAGCTTCTAAACAGATTGCGGAAAGAAAAAGAATATAATGATATTCCGGGCTTATGGGTTAAAGAGGGTGATAACATTTTCAAAAATGACCCCATGTTGACAATAAAAGATATCAACGAACTTCCTATTCCGGACAGGGGCATATATTACGATAAGTATAAGTTCATGAGGGATTTGAGCACGAAAAGATTTGTTGCTTCGAGAGGATGTCCATTCCCCTGCACTTATTGCTTTAATCATGTAAGACTGGATATGTATGGAAAGTTTATGCCGGCGACAAGGATGAAATCCGCGGATACGGTTATAAGGGAAATACAAGAGGTGAAGGAAAAATACCCCATGCATGGGGTTCATTTTTCGGATGAAACTTTTGGCCTTGATCGCGATTTTTTGCTGGACTTTTGCGAGAAGTACAAAAAAGGAATAGGTTTACCGTTTTCTTTTCTGATGCGGTTTGACTTGATCGAAGAAGATAAAATAGACCTGCTCAAAGACGCGGGTTGTTCGGGGATCGAGATCGGGCTTGAATCGGGCTCTGAAAGAGTGAGAAGGGATATTTTAAAAAAACCGGTATCAAACGAAAAAATAAAAAAGGCGTCAAAGATCCTGAAAAAGAACGGGATCAAGATCTATACATCCAACATTATAGGCATACCGACTGAGTCGTATGAGGAGATGCTGGAGACCCTGAGGCTTAATAGGGAAATAAGGGTTGATTACACCGATTGCAATATATTTATCCCTTTTCCAAAGCTATGGCTTACAAATAAATCGAAAGAGACCGGACACTTGACGGATGATTATGACGAGGAAAAGATCGTTAAAGGGGAGACGGTTCCAAAGACAAAATCTTATTATGAGAACGATGTTTTAAACCTGAAGCATCTTTTCTTTTTGTTCGCGAAACTCCCGATTCCCATGAAAGTGATAAGGTTCCTTTTAAAACGACGGCATAATAAACTGTACGAATTGGTATCATCACTGGAGATGTATAAAAGCATAAGATTTTTTAGAATACGTTTTATGACAGGGTTACGGTTTTTTCTAAATACATGTTTCTCTGCAAAGGGCGTGATTTTCGGACTGAAGGAGGAATAATTGGGAAGAATTATAGAGTCGATGAAAGAACTTAACAAGATAGTCCAGAAACCCGATTATAAAAAGAGAGGTAACTGGATGGCGCGGAATATCACCAGGGATATGGCGCTCCCCGTGAGTTGGCTGCTTTTACACACCTCCGTAACGGCAAACCAGGTAACGTTTGCTTCGCTTGTTATCGGGCTCGTAGGCTGTATCGCGTTCGCTTGCGGAAGCAAAAACGCCATGCTTCTCGGGGCTTTTTTACTCCAGCTTTGGTATCTCCTTGACCATGTCGACGGCCATATAGCCAGATACCGCAAACAGTCGAGTCTAACGGGCTTGTATCTGGACTATATAACCCATTATATTATCCACGCCGGGATCTTTATCGGGGTCGGCTGCGGGGTTTTTCAGCAAACGGGTAATCCATTTTACCTGGTAGCCGGCTGTATCGCCGCTTTTGGAACAGTTTTCTTTAATCTCATCTATGATGTGAAGTATAAATCGTATTTTGCAAGGATCGAAATAGAAGGGAAAACGGCTGTTATAAAGCCTGCCGAAAAAAAAGAAGGCGAAGGACAGGGAAGAGGCGGCATCTTGAGGTTGCTTTTTTCGATCATCCATAAACTATGCGAGGTTCATGTTCTTATGAATATTGTTACGCTATTAGCGATCCTGGCGTTTTTTATGGATTTCTATCCCTGGGGAATGGTCGCATATGTTTACGCTTTTTTCACCATGATAGTTGCTGTAGCGAAAAACTCGTATTTTGTCCTGGCTAAAATACCGGATAAGAATTTTGAAGAAATATTTGAGCTGAAAGATGAAAATTAACATTATCATACTTAACTATAACGGAGAAAAGCTGCTTCCGGAGTGTCTTCCGTCGATCATTTCCGCCAGAAAAGAGTCAAAAAATAATGTTAGCATAACTGTTATAGACAACGAGAGCACGGATAAGAGTCTTGAGGTGCTGAAGCAGTATGCTCTGGAAGTTAAAGTCATAAAGCACGAAAACAGAGTATTTTGTTCTTTCAATGATGTTGTGGAAGATCTTGATGATGATATCGTGATCCTTTTGAATAATGATATAAAGGTAGAACCTGATTTCGTAGATCCCCTTGCGGAAGTATTCCAGAAAAATCCTGACGCTTTTTTGGTAGGCCCCAAGGCCTTAACCTTTGATAAGGCCAGGTACGAGGGGACAAGAACCAAATGGTGGGTTGACAAGGGCATATTTAAATCAAGCTCGAGGTATCCCGGATATGAAAGCGATATAGATAGAGAAGGATACACGGCGCAGGCTGGATTTGGCGCTTTTGACAGGAAGAAATTCCTCGAATTAAAAGGATACGACGATCTCTACCTGCCCGGTATTATAGAAGACGCTGACCTGTGCTACAGGGCTTGGCGACGCGGCTTTAAAGGATATTATCAACCGAAAAGCCTGATATACCACATAGGACGGGCAAGTTTCCGGTCGAAGTTTGGAAACTTCAGAATAAACAAGATGAGCCACAGGAACACATACCTCTTTATGTGGAAAAACATATCAGACGGGAAAATATTGGGCCAGAACCTGATATATCTTGTGCCTCGCATTCTTTTTGCGCTTTTAAAAGGAAAACCCGAGATACCCCTTGGCTTTATCTCTGCCTTAGGCAGGTTGCCGCAAGCCATGAGAAAAAGGGCGAAAGTCCAGGGAAGTTTTATTAAGTCGGATAAACAAGTGCTTGACGCATTTAAAGTAATATAGGGACCAAAAATGGCAAAGCTATCAGCATGCATAATAACATTGAACGAAGAGCAAGGTATTGAAACATGCCTGAACAGCCTCCGCTTCGCTGATGAGATTATCGTCGTGGATTCCGGCAGCAGCGACAGAACAGTTGAACTGGCTAAAAGATTCACAGAAAAAGTTTACGTAAACAAATTTAAGAACTTTTCCAATCAGAAGAATTTCGCAATAGAAAAGGCAAGCGGAGAATGGATACTTTCTATAGATGCCGATGAAATCGTAACAGAAGAACTGGCAAAAGAAGGACTTTGCAAGTTGGGGAAATTTTGCATAA
>JBHIBX010000147.1:0-3899 GCA_046759285.1 Candidatus Omnitrophota bacterium | reverse complement strand
TTGTGGGGTTTGCACTTCGTCCGTAGCGGAACAATTGATGTGCGAAGGGCACACTATAACAGGATTTTTTTATAATCCTAACATACATCCTGTAGACGAATACAAGAGGCGCTTAAAAGCAGTGCAGGAGGCGGCAAAGCAGCTTGGTTTTGACGTGGCCGAAGGGCCATATGACCGAGAAAACTGGTTCCAGCTGGTAAAAGGGAAGGAATATGAACCGGAAGGCGGCGCCCGCTGTGAGGTTTGCTTCAGGATGCGCCTTGAGAAAACTTATGAGTATTTTAGAAAGAAAGGAACGTTTGACGCTTTTACTACGACGCTGAGCATCGGCCCGATGAAAGATGCGCTTCTTATAAACAGGATAGGTTACGAGATCGGGGGCGATAGATTTATATCCGCCAACTTCAAGAAGAAAGGCGGTTTTTCGAGGGCGTCGGAGCTTGCCCGGGAATGGGGGCTTTACAGGCAGCATTATTGCGGCTGCATCTATAGCCAGGAAGAGGCGCTAAAAAAACGAAATACATGAAAAAAATATCACGTTCTACATTCTTAAAGAGGGCCAAGGACACCATCAAGCATTACGATATGCTGCGTCCGGGCGACAGGGTGCTGGTCGCTGTGTCGGGAGGCCCTGATTCAGTAGCTCTTCTTAAGGCCCTTTTTGAGATGCGCAGGAGCCTGGGTATAGAGATAGTAGTAGGGAATCTGGACCATGGGATAAGAGGAAGACAGTCCAGGCGTGATTCCGATTTTGTGGAAAGCTTGTCGCAGGACATGGGACTCCCCTTTGAACATGAAAGAATAGATCTTAAGTCCAGACCCAAGGGTAAAAAGTCGCTTGAAGAACGCGCCAGGGAAAAGCGTTATGGTTTTTTAAAAAAAGCAGCTAAAAAGAACGGATGCAGCGCGATTGCTACGGGACACACCCTGGATGACCAGGCAGAGACCGTTTTGATGCGGATAATCACGGGTACATCGGTTGCCGGGCTTACGGGAATACCGCCTTTAAGGAGCGAGGGCGAGTTAAAGTTTATAAGGCCCTTTATCCGTTTGTCAAAACAGGAAGTTATTGATTATCTCGAGGCATCCGGACAGAAATACGTTGAAGACCTTACGAACAGGGACGTAAAGATCAAACGAAACATGATAAGGCTCAAAGTTATTCCTTTCCTGGAAAAACTTAACCCAAGAGTAAAGCGGTCGCTTTCGAACATGGCCGACATTCTCAGGGAAGACTTCCTTGCGCTTAAGGCGGAAGAAGAAAAAGCCTCGGGAGTATGCATAAAAGGGCGGAAAGGGCCTATTAGTTTGAAAATTACGGACCTTGTCCTGCATCCGCGGGCGCTCAGGAAGGCCATACTCAAGGAGTCCGTAAAGAGGGCCGGCGGAAATCTAAAAAAGCTGACACACCGTCATTGGATCGATATGGATTATTTTCTGCGTGCCGGAAAGAAAGGCAAGTCCATTGATCTGCCCGGGGACATAAGAATGACAAAGGCCTCGGATAGGATCGTGTTCCGGAAGCGGACTTAAAGAGGGTCTTGCCAACGCGGGAATTATAAGTATAATTAACATAAGAACATAATATATATGTTATAATAATTTTAGGAGCTATAAGCAGGCTTATGGACGGAAAAAACAGAAATTTACAGGATAGGCGAAAAAGACGCCCTGGACCTCCGAAGAAAGCCCAGAAAAACGGTAAAAACCTTTTTCTCTGGCTTTTGATAATCATGGCGCTTTTCTATATTTTCCAGTGGGCATTTTCCTCTTTTGAGGAGACTTCACGGGAGATGACTTACAGGGAATTCTATAACGCCGTCAAGACGAACGACGAGACCGGACTCATCGTTTCCGCGGTTAAAATCACTGACCGTGTCAGCGGGAAATTGAACGACGGAAAACGTTTTATCGTTAATATCCCCGAGAGCGACCCCCAACTTTTGGATCTTATGCGGAACAGGATCCCCGACTTTGACGTGAAACCCCCGCAGACATTTTTGTCCAACCTCTTTTACTCTCTGGGGCCGATGTTGATCTTTATCTTTTTCCTCTGGTTTTTCATTTACCGGGGGGCTGCCGCCGGCGGGGGCAAGATGCTGTCGTTCGGTAAATCCAGAGCCAGACTCGCGACAAAAGACAAGATGACAGTTACTTTTAATGATGCCGCAGGGATAGAAGAACTGAAAGAGGTCATCGAGTTCCTTAAAGACCCCCGTAGATTCCAAAAGCTCGGTGGGAAGATGCCTAAAGGGGTGCTCCTCATGGGGCCTCCGGGAACCGGAAAGACGCTTCTTGCAAAAGCGGTTGCGGGTGAAGCAGGAGTTCCTTTTTTCAGCATTTCGGGTTCGGATTTCGTGGAGATGTTCGTCGGCGTCGGCGCTTCGCGTGTGAGGGACTTATTCGAGCAGGCGAAAAAATCCGTTAAGATGAGCAAAAAGGGATGCATAATTTTTATAGATGAGATAGATGCTGTCGGGAGGCAAAGGTTTGCCGGTATCGGCGGGGGGCATGACGAACGCGAACAGACCCTTAACGCCTTGTTGGGGGAAATGGACGGATTCGACACGGCGACCGGAGTCATCCTGATAGCCGCGACCAACCGTCCGGATGTCCTGGACCCGGCGCTTTTAAGGCCCGGGCGTTTCGACCGGCAGATAGTTGTGGACCTTCCCGACATAAACGGCAGGGAAGCGATCCTCAAAGTGCACGCCAGGAACGTAAAAATGGATGAGGGGATAGACCTTTACAAGATCGCGCAGCAGACAGCCGGCTTCTCAGGAGCGGACCTCGCGAACCTTATGAACGAAGCCGCGCTTTTAGGGGCAAGAAGAAATAAAAAAGCTGTCAGCATGGATGAACTGCAGGAAGCAATGGAACGGGTAATGGCCGGCCCTCAGAGAAAATCCAGAAAAATAAGTGACGAGGAAAAGAAGATCATTGCTTATCACGAAGCCGGGCACGCGATGATGTCATATCTTATCGAAGGCGCGGACCCCCTGCACAAAGTCACGATAGTATCGCGCGGAATGGCGCTCGGGTATACCATGCAGCTGCCGCGCAGGGATCATTATATTTACAGGAGAACCCAGTTTATGGGAAAGATCGCGGGCATGTTGGGCGGACGCGCCAGCGAGAATCTGGCGTTCGGTGAAGTATCAACAGGTGCGCATGACGACATAAAAAAAGCGACTGAACTGGCCCGCGACATGGTTACGCAATACGGTATGAGCGAAAAGTTGGGCCACCTGACAGTCGGGAAGCGCCACGCTCAGATCTTTCTTGGTCGGGACATCACCGAGGAAAGAAATTACAGCGAAGACACCGCACGCCTTATTGACGAAGAAGTCAAAAAAATAGTCGATTCCTGCTATGAGCTTGCAAAGCAGAAGCTGACGGAAAATAAGGAAAAGCTGGATCGTCTGGCCGGCAAGCTGATCGAAAAAGAGACCATGGATGAGAACGAGGTCCGGGAGCTTCTGGGGTTTACCAAAGAGAAGAAGGCAGAGGAAAGTTGAGGCTAAAGGATTATACGCTTCCGGTCGAAGAGCGTACGTGCATTATGGGCGTCCTGAACGTGACTCCCGATTCGTTCAGTGACGGCGGTAGATATCTCGATCCCCTGATCGCGGAAGAAAGGGCCAGGCAGATGGCCGAGGAGGGGGCTGATATAATAGATATAGGCGGAGAATCGTCGCGCCCTGGCGCGGAAAGCGTCACGTCGGACGAAGAGCTCAGCCGGGTCATACCGGTGGTCAAAGCGCTGAAAGAAAAACTCAGCGTTCCCCTGTCGGTGGATACATGTAAAAGCAGTGTAGCGCGGAAGGCCCTTGAGGAAGGCGTCTCGATCATTAACGATATCACCGCGTTAAGAGGGGACCCGGAGATGGCGCGGATAG
>JBHIBX010000146.1:0-3931 GCA_046759285.1 Candidatus Omnitrophota bacterium | reverse complement strand
GGCGTCTTCTATTACAGCGAGATTGTGTTTTTTCGCGATCTTGTTTATCTTGTCCATATCACACGGCTGGCCGGCCATATGCACCGGAATAATCGCTTTTGTGCGGTCCGTTATCTTTTCCTCTATTTTATCGGGGTCAATGTTGAGGCTGTCCCTTTCGACGTCGACAAAAACGGGAGTCGCCCCGCAGTGAACTATGACATTAGCCGTGGCAGGCCATGTTATGGGGCTGGTTATCACTTCATCCCCTTCTTTTATGCCCAATGCCACAAGAGAAAGATGTAAGGCGGCCGTGCAGGAATTCACTGCTACACAATGTCTTGCGCCGACATAATCAGCTATCATGCCCTCAAGTTTCTTTGCCTTAGGCCCTGTTGTCAGCCATCCTGACCGCATGGTATCCAAAACCTCCTCTTCCTCCTCTTTGCCAAGATCGGGCAGACTAAAAGGTATGTAATGGTAACACAGATGTTCACCCCCCTCGATAACCGGGGTTGAGACCATTTTTTGAAGCGATTTGATGTTATAGTAAATATCGTCGTTTCCTTCCGAAAATTCGCCTCTTTGAAACCCGTGCAAAATCTCCGTAACACCGTCCTTAAGAGTCTTCTTGGTGCTGTACCCGAGGACTTTGTTTATTTTGTTGAAATTTACCCTGTAACTTCTTCTGTCAACACCGACATCCGCGATCTCGACTTCGGTCTCGGGAAGACAATTTTTGACTTCGTCAGCAAGGTCTTTTATCGTGTAGTTGAGATCATCTGATCCCACATTAAAGATCTCCCCGTGTACGGCCTTTTCCTCCGCCTCTAACGCCGCTAAAAAGGCGTTCGCGGAATCAACAACGTGTAAAAACGGTCTCCACTGTTCCCCGCCCCCCAAAACGATGACCTTTTTATCAGCGAAAGCATGTTTTGTCATGATGTTTAACGAAAGATCAAACCTCATTCTCTTTGAATAACCGAAAAGCGTCGCCTGCCTTAATATCGACATGCAGAAATCGGAATCGGCAAGCTTCAAAAGTTCACTTTCGACTTTGACTTTAGATTCGGCATATCTTGTGAGCGGATTAAGCGGAGCATATTCCGTCAGGTGTTCGTTGTAGCCCTGGCCGTACACACTGCATGACGAACCAAAAATAAATCTTTTAACATTATTCTTTTTCGCAAGGTGAGCAAGCTTTACCGGCATATGAAAATTGAACACCTCCGTCATTTCCGGCTCAAGATCGCAGCTGGGGTCATTGGCCAGCTCAGCCAGATGTATAACGGCATAGCAGTCCCTGAGCTCATCCTCGTGGTTGTCAATATATACCGTGTTGGCTTTTATAAGTTTGAAGTTTTTGTCACCTATGAGGCTTTCGACCCCCTTGCTTCCGTAAAAAAGGTTATCATAACACTTGACCGCGTAACCTTTATCCAGAAGTTTCTGGCATACGGTCGAACCCAGGTAACCGGCTCCGCCGGTAACAAAAATCGTCTTCTTCATTTTTTCATCTCCTTTTTACCTAATATAGCACCGAAAGAATAAACAGCTCCCGGCAAAGAAAACACCACCATTACGCCATAAAACAATATCGACATAGCAATCGAAACAGCAGGATTCACGTCTATGGTCCCGAACAATGTAACATAGACGATCTCTCTGAGCCCTATGCCGTTAATACTTATCGGTATCATCGTCACGAGTATTGCAACCGGCACGAAGACAAGCATGGGAAAAAAGACGTTGATCTTCCCGATTTTGGAAATAAAAATATAATGCATCATACTGATCATTACCAAAGCGCCCAGCGTGCAAGCAACAACACCCAGAAATATCTTCTTGTTTCTTTTTACGATGTTCAGTGTGTTGGATATTTTCTTAAACGTATCGGAAAAATTCCTTTTAAGGAAGCCTATCTTTTCAATCAGTCTGTCCATTTTATCGGCAAATAAAGTCACGAATACGCTCAACAAAAACAGGCCCGCAAGCACCGTGAAAAGGATCCAGGATAGCGGAAAACCTGATATTCTAATATCGAGAAAGAGCGAAAAAAACCCACCGGCTCCGAGCATCACAAGAAGCCCGAGGTATCTATCGAAAAACACGGAAAAGAGGCTTTTTTCTATCCTGCTGTTTTCGGAATTCTTGCTGACATAATATGCCTTAAACACGTCCCCCCCGACAGCCGTCGGCATGAAAAAGTTAAAGAAAACGCCCATCATGTAGCATTTGACCGCGACGGGCAGGCTTACTTTCATGTCCATATACCTCATGATCAGATACCAGCGCAAGAAAACAAATAGATTAGCTAGCGTATAGGCCCCCAATATGTATAAAAACACGGAAGCGTCAACCAATTTAACGGCTTGCATGATCTTCCCTACGTCAAATCTCGTCGCGATCAAATACACGAGAAAAAGACATACAGCTACCCTTATCGTTGTAACTACTTTTTTACTCTTTATCAAAAGGTATCACCTCTCCCTTTTTTGCTTTTATTCGTCCCAATATTTTCCATAAGAAGAAGCACTTGAATATGTCCAGCACGGAAGCCATAACGGTGCTGGGCCTGCCGCCTTTGGCTTTTCCCGACTTTCTGTCCATATGTTTCATTGGGACTTCCTTGATCTTCATGCCGCTGTAATATGCTTTGATCGCGCACTCGGGGTTGGTAAAGGAGCTCTGAGAATCGAATTTTATGTTTTTTAGAAAATCCCACCTTAAAAAAGTTACGTTCTGAAAATCGTGCAGGGGAACTCCAAAAAGAATCTTTATCAACCTGTAATTAATGACTGAGTTCATCCGTCTGTAAAAACTCCTGTAGGTGTTCGATTCCCTGTCCTCCCTTATCCCCTGGACGACGTCATATTCATCGAGATATTTTACGAAATCGGAAAGTTTCGACGAATCAAAAAACATGTCGACTGTATTCCAGAAAACAATATCTTTGGTCGTATGTTTGTGGCACGTATGCATGCATCTGCCCGGCTGTAAATTCTTCTCATGCCTGGCTATCTTCAAGCAGGGATACTTTTTAGCGCATTCCTGCATGACCTCCCAGGTCCCGTCCGTCGAGCCGTCATCAACCAGGATGATCTCAAAATCATCTGTTACGCGTGACAAGTGATCTATGGATTTTTTCACAAATTCCTCTACCAGGGCCTCTTCATTCAACCCCCAACCCCATAAAGAAAAACTGTATTTTAACTTTTGTCCCGCGTTCATACTACATTCCTCCCAGAAAGTATAATATCAAGCGAAGAAGCACCCTCATTGAAAAGCAGATCCACAGTTGACAAACACGGCACAAAATCGCCGTGCAGCTGCTCGTAACAGGGGTGTTTATAGTCCTGGAACTCAAGCTCTATTCCATGCTTCAGAAAGTCCTCTTTTTTGTAAAGCTTTTTCCCCGCGGCGCCGTTATAGTAATGTGTGGCGTCGAAATGCTTACATATATTTATGAGTCTCCCTGCCTTATCATCTCCCTCTATCCCCAGTTCTGAAGAAAGAAAAATATCTGTGTTTATATTCATGTATTTCGCCATCTCCCTTATGAAAAACATATCGTAGTCTATGAGCTTATCCGCTCCGATCTTGAGACCTTTTTCCATAATCGGAAAAACTTCCCCAAAATACTTTGCTTTCGCGTAATACTGTTCAATGGATCTTAGATGCTTTCTTTTCCATCTTTTGTCCTTTATGAAAACGTCGTTATTCTTGGGCCAATTTTTACCTTTCGTCAAGACCGGCACAGTAAGCCATTGAACACCGTGGATAGTCTTTATCTTGTTCCTGTTACGCCAGCCGTTTTTATCGAACTGGACGTCGTCATACACGATGAAAATGTCGCTGGACGCCATCAGTTCAAAGAATCCAAGCCATGGTAGATAACCCGGCTGAATTATCGCTACTCTTTTTACACCCACAATTATCCTTTTTCCCCTCT
>JBHIBX010000145.1:0-3939 GCA_046759285.1 Candidatus Omnitrophota bacterium | reverse complement strand
ACCTGCATAGACATTGTTACAAAAGGCGCGCTTAAAGAGATGGTCCTGCCGGGCGTCGTTGCGATCGTCAGCCCGGCCCTTATAGGAATAATCCTTGGAGTGGAGGCTCTTGGCGGCTTCCTCGCGGGTGCCACTATATCCGGAGTTCTACTCGGGATCATGATGTCAAACGGAGGGGGTGCATGGGACAACGCTAAAAAATGGATAGATGAAGGAAACCTCGGCGGTAAGGGAACTCCTACGCATCAGGCGGCAGTCGTCGGCGACACGGTCGGAGACCCCTTCAAAGACACGGCCGGACCTTCCATGAATATATTGATAAAGCTCATGGGAATTGTTTCACTTGTTTTCGGAAGTCTATTTGTGGTACTCCACGATAAATTAATGGGTCTTTTTTAAAGGAGGCCAAAATGGATCTGGACAAAGTAATACGTAAAATACCAGATTTCCCCAAACCGGGAATCCTTTTTTACGACGTAACGAGCATATTCATCAATCCGGAAGCTTTCCAGTATGTTCTGGACCAGATGGACGAAACTTATAAAGACACAAAAATTGACGGCGTCATCGCTATCGAAAGCAGGGGTTTCCTCCTCGGGGCACCTTTCGCCCTGAAAAGATCCATCCCTCTCGTCCTGGCCAGAAAAGGAGGCAAGCTCCCGGGAGACACGGTAGAAAAAAGCTATTCACTGGAATACGGTGAGGCCACGCTTGAAATCCACAAGTCTGACCTTACTCCCGGAAAAAACTGGCTTATTATAGATGATCTCATAGCTACTGGCGGAACACTTCAAGCGGTAGCGCACATGGTCGAACAGCAAGGAGCCAATGTCGCAGGCATATTCTCGATAATAGGCCTTTCTTTCCTGAACTACATGGAAAAAATCGAAAAGTACAATCCGAAGACACTGATAAATTACCAAGGGGAATAACCGGGATTTGTTATGCGAAATCTAAGAATCATTCTTTTACTCGTCCCTGTTCTCGCATGGAGTATATTCTCTTCACCGCCTTACTGCATCTCTGACGTATCTTCCGAAACCAAGCCGCGTTTAGGGGTCTGGGTGACGGTCTTTTCCGAGGAAAGGGTATTATACTCAAAGGAAAATGCCGATCGCCTGATAGAATCCTGCAAGAAACTGGGCATAGACCATGTATATCTTCAAGTCTACAGGTCCGGAAAAGCATATTACGAATTGGACGATGTGAAAAACACGCTCAAATATCTTCTTGCCAAGGCGCATAAAAACAACATAAAAATATATGCCTGGGTAAACCTGCTGAGCCTGGCAAAGAATGTAGACGCGGATATATTGAAAAAACTCGGCAAAGGGGCCCTGGCAAAAGACCAATACGGCAGAACCCCTTTGCGTAAAAGTGTCAAAGATGAGCTGGACAAGTATTTCATACGAGAAAATCAGCTTTTTCTCGAACCCGGAAACAAAGATGTGCGAAAATACCTCACAGGTGTAGCCGAAGACATTATCAAGAAATATCCCGATTTTGACGGTTTGCATCTTGACTATGTGAGATACCCCGCGGTGGTCCCCTTCGCGCCCGGATCACGCTTCACCCCTCCGGGGATAAGCTACGGTTATGAAAAAAATAATATCGAAAGATTTAAGGAAATAACGGGACTTGATGTTGAAACGATGGAACATACACGGGAAAACTTTCAAAAGTGGGATAACTGGCGAAGAATCCAGGTCACGGCGCTTGTCCGTGATATCTCCAGGCAAGTGCGCAAGCTTTCCCCCGATCTTAAAATTTCATGTACGATAGTGCCCTCTATTGAAAGAACATACCTGGTCAATTTTCAGGATTGGACGAGGTGGCTCAGGGAAAAATATATAGATTGGGCCGTCGTGATGAACTACACGGACGATACGAATATGATGAAACTGAACTCACGCGCTATGCTTCTTCCTCAATTTGAGGGAAAAGTTTATATCGGAATAGGGGCATTTTTAGTTAAGGATAAACTGGAAACGCTTGAAGAACAGATTTCTTTTTTGCGTGAGATCCGGCCTGGTGGGATAGTTATATTCTCCTACGACGATATTATTCAGAGCCCTGAACTCCAGGAGTACCTGCCGCTTTATGCAGCCGGTTCATAACGGCAAGGCCAAGACCTCTTTCCGGAATGGCTTCCGCAATGATAACATCCATGTTTTCTGAATCAAATTCTCTTAATATGTGAAAAAGGTTGGACGCACATTTTTTCCCGTTATTCCTTGGGCCGAGAATTTTTACATCAAACCTGCTATATTCGTCCGCATGCTCCTTTTTTGCCATTATGCCTACCTTTTTCTTTTTTCGGATCATGTTCTGGACAACCATCTTGACATCCCCCACCTGAGAATCTCCATCTTCGACAACAAGCACCTTTGCTTTGGGAGAATAATGCTGCGGATATTTCCCGGGAGACTTTTTTGAGATTTCCGGCCCTGAATAGACATGAACATTTCCTATGACCGAATGCAGACTTTCCACGTCTATTCCACCCGGCCTCAGGACAATTACTTTCCCCTCGATAAATTCGACGACCGTAGACTCGATCCCTATCTCCGTCGGCCCCCCGTCCAGAATAAGATCGATCCTCCCGTCAAGATCATAAATAACATGCTGAGCTTTAGTCGGCGAAGGTCTGCCGAACAGATTCGCCGATGGAGCAGCGATGGGCACGCCTGACATTGAAATAAGTTCCCTGCTGATAGCGTTCGAAGGCATCCTTATTGCTACTGTATCAAGACCGGTCGTAACAATATCCGGAACAACTTCGGTCTTTTTAAGCACAACTGTCAACGGCCCCGGCCAGAATTCCTTGATGAGTTTCTTCGCTTCTTCGGGAACTTCCTCTGCCAACTTGTACAGCTCTTCCTCAAACGCAATATGAACTATTAAGGGGTCATCTAAGGGTCTTTCTTTCGCCGCAAATATGCCTGTCACCGCTTCCGGATTAAGCGCGTTGGCGCCGAGTCCGTAAACTGTTTCGGTGGGAAATGCGACAAGGCCTCCTCGGCGTATAACTCCGGCTGCCCGTCGTATCAACCAGGTATTTATTTTTTGTGGATCGATCTTAATTACTTGGGGCTTCATGTTCGTCGGTCGTCGGTCGTCGGTCGTATCTCATTTAAGCATGCATCCTGGAATACGACCGAGAATCTTACAACTCTTTTCCCGTAAGTATTTTATACGCCTGGAGATATTTTTCCGATGTTTTCTGGACTATTTCCTCCGGAAGTTCCGGCCCCGGAGGGGTCTTGTCCCAATCAATAGTTTCCAGGTAATCCCTGACGAACTGTTTATCAAAACTTTTCTGGGCCCCGCCCGGACTATAGTCATCTTTGGGCCAGAATCGGGAAGAATCGGGAGTAAGGATTTCGTCTATCAGGATGATTTCATCCCCTATTTTGCCGAATTCGAACTTAGTGTCAGCGATGATAATCCCCTTGGATTCAGCATAGTCGGCTGCCTTTAAATATATGGCACTGCTCTTTTCCTTCAAGAATTCAAAAATATCTTCACCTATCTGTTTTTTTGTCTCTTCCTGCGTAATGTTGATGTCGTGTCCTGTCTCAGCCTTTGTTGCGGGAGTGAATATGGGTTCGGGCAATTTATCTGATTGCTTCAGGCCTTCCGGCAATTTTATGCCGCAGATAGCTCCGTCTTTTTGGTAATCCTTCCATCCCGAACCGGAGAGGTATCCCCTGACGACGCACTCAACAAGAACGGGTTCGGTTTTCTTCACAAGCATGGACCTTCCTGAAAGCATATCCCGATAAGAGGCGAGTTTTCCTTCATATGATATTATCTCGTCAACATTGGTAGTTATTACATGGTTTCCTATTATGTCTTTGGTGAAATCAAACCAGAAAGCGGAGATCATATTGAGGACCCGGCCCTTATTGGGTATACCGTTTTTCATTATGACGTCGA